>JBPCWY010000085.1:0-5807 GCA_051009035.1 Gammaproteobacteria bacterium | reverse complement strand
GTGGATTTAAGTTTTGCGCCGGTGTTGGATTTGGCGCGCGGACGCTCGCAAATTATCGGCGACCGCGCGTTTGCGGCGGACGGCGAAACGGCGGCGGCGCGCGCGCTGGCGTTTGCCGATGGGATGCGGGCGGCGGGAATGGCGTCCTGCGGCAAACACTTTCCGGGACATGGTTACGCGCGCGCCGACTCCCACAAAACTTTGCCGGCGGACGGGCGCGCATTCCAAGATATCGCCGCCTCCGATTTAATTCCATTCGCGCGCTGGGCGGCGCAAAACATGCCCGCGCTCATGACGGCGCACATCGTTTATTCCGCCTGCGACAAAACGGCGGCGACATTTTCGCCGTTTTGGTTAAAAGAAATTTTGCGCAAAAAACTCGGCTTTCGCGGCATGGCGGTAAGCGACGATTTATGCATGGCAGGCGCGGACATCGGCGGCATGGGCGAAAGAATCGCCGCCGCCCTGCGCGCCGGAAACGACGGCGCATTAATCTGCCTGCCCGAAGGCGTAGAGGAAGCAATCGCCGCCGTCAAAAGCGCGGGCGCAAAAAACCCATGGCTGGCATTATCCCCCGCCGCCGAAAACAAAATTTGCGCGGGCGATGCGGAATATAAAAAAGCGCGAAAGCGGCTGGAAGAATTTTGTTAATTTTCCCGCCCGGTTAAAATCAAGGCAAAGATACAACTCTATTCCGGCGAAAACGGGAATGGAAAGTGTTTATTAAATTTCTCGTTTTCTCGTCCCAACGCTGGAGCGCAGGGACGAGAGGATATTAAAAAATTTATTCCAACAACAATCTGTCGTTGTCTATTTCGCCGCCGCTGGTTTGGGCGAATAAGCGGAGTAAATCCGCGGTTTGCATTTTGCTTCTTTCCTCGCCGCTTGCGTCTAATATGATTTTGCCCCGGTGCAGCATTATCGTCCGCCCGCCGCAACTTAATGCCGCTTTCATGGAATGCGTTACCATCAATGCCGCCAAGCCGTATTCGCTTGCGATGCGGCGGGTTAATTCCAAAACAAACTCCGCCATGCGCGGGTCCAATGCGGCGGTGTGTTCGTCCAAAAGCAACACGCCGCTTTCGGCGAGGGTCGCCATTACCAAACTTACCGCCTGCCGCTGTCCGCCGGAAAGCTGTCCGACTTTTTCGCCCAAGCGGTTTTCTAAATTTAATCCCAAATCTTGCAGGCGGCGGCGGAAAAATTTGCGCCGCGCGTCCGATACGGCGCGCCGCCAGCCCCGCGTTTTGCCGCGCGACTGCGCCAACGACATGTTTTCTTCCACCGTAAGCCCGGCGCATGTGCCGGCGAGCGGGTCTTGGAATACGCGCGCAATGCGGGATGCGCGAATGTGCGCGGGTTGCGCCGTGATGTTTTTGCCGTCCATAAAAACGCCGCCAGCGGTTGGCGCGATGTCGCCCGCCAATACATTTAACAAAGTGCTTTTGCCCGCGCCGTTGGAACCGATGACGGCGGCGAATTCGCCCGCGCCGATTTGCAAATCCACGCCGCGCAACCCCGGCGTCTCCAACGCTTCGCCGCGGTGGAAGACGACTTCAACGCCGCGCGCTTCTATCATTTGCGCGCGGCGCGCCAGCGCGCGCGGAGGCGGGGGGCGACAAGCGCGAGCGCAACTAACGCCGCGGTTACTAAATTTAAATCGGACGCGCGCATGCCAAACCCGTCGTTGCCGAGCGCCAGCGCAACCGCGAGGCGGTATATTAAAGACCCCGCCAAACACGCCGCAAGCATCAGCCAAATTTTTCCGGCGCGAATTAATGTTTCGCCCAAAATCACCGCCGCCAAACCGAAAATAATCGTCCCCACCCCGGCGCTCACATCGGCAAAACCCGCCGCCTGCGCAAACAACGCGCCGCCCAAAGCGACCAATCCGTTGGATACCGCCAAACCGAGATATACGGAAAACCCCGGATTGCCGCCTTGCGCGCGCAGCATTTTCGGGTTGTCCCCGGCGGCGCGCATCGCCAGCCCCGATTCGGAAAGCAACATGCGGGCGAGGGCGGCGATTAGCAACGCCGACAATAACGCCAGCAAAAGCGGTTTGCCGTAAACCGGATTTAATGAAAAATATTCCAGCGG
This sequence comes from Gammaproteobacteria bacterium, assembly GCA_051009035.1. Lineage (GTDB taxonomy): Bacteria > Pseudomonadota > Gammaproteobacteria > Tethybacterales > Persebacteraceae > Persebacter. The sequence continues at coordinate 3,707 of JBPCWY010000085.1, read as the reverse complement.
CGAAAATAATGTTTCTTCGCCGAGCAATGAAATATTGGGGCGTCCCATAATGCGGAGGTTAATGGAATATCCGGCGAGCATGGTTAAGATGCTGGCGAGCAAATGCAAAATGCCGCATTGCACCGCCAAAAACGCGGTTAGCATGCCGGCGGCGGCGCCCGCGCATGCCGCTAAAACGGACGCCGTCCATGCGTCCGTCCCGCCGGTGATAAAAACGGCGGCAACCGCCCCGCCCATCGGAAAACTGCTTTCCACGGTTAGGTCCGGAAAATCCAAAACGCGGAATGTCAAAAACACGCCCAACGCGACGACTCCGTAAATAAAGCCGTATTCCAGCGCGCCAAAAAACGCAATTTCGCTCATCGCGGCGCGCGAAAATTAACCGCAATATGTTTTACGGAGCGCTTCCGCCGCGCGTTTTGCCGCACTCGGGATTCTGGCGGCGGCGCAAATTTTCAACGCTTTGCATTCTTTGCCCGCATAAAAAATAGATTTGGCGCGCGAGCAACGGGTTTGCCGCGCCGCTTCGGAATCGCCGACATTTTGCAATGCGCGAATGCAGGCCGCGTTGCTTCCGCCGTTGCCGCATTTGCGGAATGTTTTAAAGTATTTCACAAATGCGGCTTTGCCGATGGAATTTAACGCCCGCCCGATTTCCGCGTTGTTCATTGTCCGTTTCATTGTCCCGCTACCTTTGTCGGATTGGCGGTTAGGGACGGCGGTAATGATACGCCGTTTTTGCGCGCCGCGGCGGGGTTGATAAAAATGTCCGTGCCTTTTGCCACGCGCGCGGGCATGTCGCTTATTTTTTTGCCGCGCAGCGCGTCCGCGACAAATGCCGCCGTTTGGTATCCCACTTGGTAATAATCAAAACCCACGGCGGCGACCGCCCCCGGCGCGTTGCCGTCCCCGTCTTCTACATATGAAGTCGCCGCGCCGAATACCGGCGTTTGCGCCGCATCGGCGGCGGCGACTAATGCGGCGATGGCGCTTGCCACCGTGTTGTCGGTCATGGCGTAAATAATGTCCGATTTGGCGGCGGCGGCTTGCGCCGCGCTTTGCACTTCCGCCGTGCGGGAGGCGGCGGCTTCGGCGATCGCAATGCCGCGTTTTTCCGCCGCCGCTTTTAACAATTCCACCAATGAAACGGCGTTTGCTTCGCCCGGGTTGTAAACCACGCCGATGGTTTTTAAGCCGGGGACGATTTCGCGCATGATATCTACATGCTGCGCTACGGGCGAAATATCGGACAAGCCGGTTACATTGCCTTCCGGTTGTTCGGGGTTTTTAATTAATTTCGCCCCCACCGGGTCGGTCACGGCGGAATAAATTATCGGAATTTCCGTTGTCGCATTTGCCAGCGCCTGCGCCGAAGGAGTCGCAATGCCGACCAACACATCGGGCGCTTCGCCGGCGAATTGGCGGGCGATTTGCGCCGCCGTGGCGGGGTTGCCCTGCGCCGTTTGGAATTTGAATTCCAAGTTTTCGCCTTCTATAAATCCGGCGTCTTTGAGCCCCGCCAAAAGCCCGTTGCGGCAGGCGTCCAACGCCGGATGCTCCACAATTTGCGACACGGCGACGACTGCTTTTTCCGCGCCCCACGCCGGAAAAGACAACAAAACGGCGCATAATACGGGCAAAATTTTATATTTCATGTGTTTTCTCCTTTTGGAAAATGAATGTTAAACGGCGATGAGGAATCTCCGCCGGATTATTTTAATCCATTTTGGGCGTTTGGCGGACATTTGCGCCGAATATTTCGCCGCCGCCCCCGTGCGATGCGCGGAAATTTGCGGCGGCGGGGGAAAAACTTTGCCCGATTTGCGCCGCAATGCGGTAAAATGCGGCGGAGAGAATAGTATGAAAAAACCCGAAATACCAGATTTGGACCCCGAAGAAACGCGCGAGTGGCGGGACGCTTTGGAAAGCGTGATTGCCGCCTGCGGACCGGAACGCGCCCACTTTTTGCTGGAAAAATTGATTAACCAAGCGCGGCAAAACGGCGCCTATTTGCCGTATTCCGCCAATACCGCCTATCTCAACACGATTCCGCCTTCGCGCGAACAAAAATCGCCGGGCAACCACGAATACGAAGCGAAAATCCGCTCGTTTGTCCGCTGGAATGCGCTGGCGATGGTCGTCCGGGCAAACCGCAAACCGGGCGATTTGGGCGGGCATATCGCGAGTTTCGCGTCTTCCGCCGTCCTCTACGATGTCGGGTTTAACCATTTTTTCCGCAACAAACTTTCCGGCGGGACTAAAAGCGATTACGGCGATTTGGTTTATTTTCAGGGGCATTCCTCCCCCGGCATCTACGCCCGCGCGTTTTTGGAAGGGCGCATTACCGAAAAACAATTGGAAAACTTCCGCTCCGAAACCGGCGGAAACGGCTTGCCGTCCTATCCGCACCCGTGGCTGATGCCCGATTTTTGGCAATTCCCCACCGTCTCCATGGGGCTGGGTCCGATTACGGCGATTTACCAGGCGCGTTTTATGCGTTATTTGGAAGACCGCGAAATTATCCCGCGCACCGACCGCAAAGTGTGGGCGTTTATGGGAGACGGCGAAATGGACGAACCCGAATCGCTGGGGGCGATTTCGCTCGCCTCGCGCGAAGAATTGGACAACCTCATTTTTGTCGTCAATTGCAATTTGCAGCGGCTGGACGGCCCGGTGCGCGGCAACGGAAAAATTATCCAAGAATTGGAAGCCGTTTTTCGCGGCGCGGGATGGAATGTGATTAAAGTCATCTGGGGTTCCTATTGGGACACGCTGCTTTACCAGGACAAAAAAGGGCTGCTCCAAAAACGCATGGAAGAAGCGTTGGACGGCGATTACCAAACCTACCGCGCGAACAGCGGCGCGTATATCCGCGAGCATTTTTTTGGAAAATATCCGGAGCTTTTGGAGATGACCGCCAATATGACCGACGAAGATATTTGGCGGCTCAACCGCGGCGGACACGACCCGCACAAAGTATTCGCGGCGTTTCACAGCGCGTTTAACCACGCCGGACAACCCACCGTTATTTTGGCAAAAACAATTAAGGGTTACGGCATGGGAGACGCCGGTGAAGCGCGCAACATCGCCCACCAGCAAAAGAAAATCAGCAACGAAGCATTGCGCCGGGTGCGCGACCGCTTTCGCCTGCCGATTGGCGACGACGAAATCGGCGAAGTTCCGTTTTACAAACCGCCCGCCGATTCGCCCGCCATGAAATATTTGAAAGAGCGGATTACGGCGATGGGCGGCGGCGTTCCGGCGCGCAAACGCAAAGCGCCCGAATCGCTTTCCGCGCCGCCGCTTTCGGCGTTTAGCGCGTTGCTGGAAGACACCGGCGAGCGGGAGATTTCCACGACCATGGCGTTCGTGCGGATTTTGTCCGCCATCGTGCGCGACAAAAAAATCGGCAAACACGCCGTGCCGATTGTGCCGGACGAATCCCGCACTTTCGGCATGGAAGGCATGTTCCGCCAGCTCGGAATTTATTCCCGCCACGGACAACTCTACCGCCCCGAAGACGCGGACCAAATGATGTTTTACCGCGAAGACCAAAAAGGGCAAATCTTGCAGGAAGGCATCAACGAAGCCGGGGCGATGTCTTCGTGGATGGCGGCGGCGACGGCATACAGCCATTACGGAATCCCGATGCTGCCGTTTTTTATTTTTTATTCCATGTTCGGATTCCAGCGCATCGGCGATTTGGC
>JBPCWY010000084.1:0-16127 GCA_051009035.1 Gammaproteobacteria bacterium | reverse complement strand
ACCCACGCCGCCGCCCGATGAACCCACGCCGCCGCCCGATGAACCCACGCCGCCGCCCGATGAACCCATGCCGCCGCCCGGTGAACCCACGCCGCCGCCCGGTGAACCCACGCCGCCGCCCGGTGGTTCTACGCCACCGCCCGATGATTCTACGCCGCTCGGTTATTCTAACGCTAACAAAAGCAACAATTCCGTAAAATCAGGGATTATGTTGGGATTTGGATTGCCATTATTATTTATCTTCATGCAAGATGAAGAGGATAATACAGTATCATTTTCTCCGGATTTTGATTATTTCGCAACCGAAAGCGGCTACGGCTACCGCTACGGCGGACGGATTGATTTCGCAAAAGAGAATTGGCGTTTGTATTGGACTGCGGGGCAGAACAACGCAAACGGCGAATTCGGCGATTTGCGGTATTCATCCGGCGGCGAATACAAAGCGGACTTTTGGACGGCGGCATTTTCCGAATCAATGCAAGGCGAAACAGCGAACTACAATTTTTCGCTTTCGGCGGATTATCACCGTGGAATCTGGCGTTTGTCGCCAATCTATCGGATGCATTCCGAATGGAAACCGACCGGCACGGAAACGAGTAATTCGCTGAATTTGGAAGGCGCATTGCGGTATAACCGCTGGCAGATTCGCCCGTCCGCCGGATTCCGATGGGAATCGGCGGATGAATTCGGAAATAACGCCCGATTCCATTTATCGGTGGTGCGGCGATTGTAAGCAAAAAAGGACTTCTCGCCCCCGATTTTAATCGGGGGTGAATCGCGGCGTTATTGCAAACTTGGGAATTGCAAAGCGGCGGCGATTGCTACGCCCAAGCGGTTGGCGAGTTCGTCTATGAAATCTCTTTCGCCGTTGTATTGCACCAATTCTTGGACGCCGATGACTTCGCGCGCGACATAGTTGGAATCGCCCACGCCGTCCGCCAAACCCAATTCTACGCCGCGCCCGCCCGAAAATAACGCGCCGGAAAAAATATCCGGCAAACCCGAAAGCCGCCCGCCCCGCCCTTCGCGCACCGCCGCCGCGAAGTTGTCATGCACCGATTGCAAAATCTCGCGCGCGCGCCTTTCGTCCCGCGGGTCTGCGGGCGAAAACGGGTCCAAAAATGTTTTGCCGTCCGCGGACGCTATCGCGCGGCGTTCTACGCCAAACTTTTCCATCGCGCCGGTAAAACCAAAGCCGGCGATGACCGCGCCGATAGAACCGATGACGCTGTTTTCGTCTACATAAATTTCGTCCGCGCCGGCGGCGATGTAGTATCCGCCCGAAGCGCAATAATCTCCCGCGACCGCGTATACTTTTTTGTCCGGATGCAATTCGCGCAACCGCCGCAATTCGCGGTAGATGCGGTTGGATTCTACGGGCGAACCGCCGGGGCTGTTAATCCGCAAAATTACGCCTTTTGCCGCGTCGTTGTTAAACGCTTCGCGCAATGCGCCGCCGATTCGCAACGCGTCGTTTTTGCCGCCCGCCGCAATAACGCCGCTGATGTCCACAACCGCCGCGTGCGGTTTGTCGTAGCCCATTTCAAATTTGCCGGGTACGCCGAAAACATACGCGCCGGTTACGGCGAATAGATACGCGAAAAACAACAGGCGAAAAAACGCGCCCCAACGCCGCCGCGCCCGCTGCTCGCGCAACGAAGATTCGGCAAGCCGTTCTACTAATTTTCTATCGCCGTCTTCCGTCATTATGACGCGCGCGCCTCCTGTGTTCTGGTCCATGATAACATTTTTTGGGGCGAAAATTGCCCGTTGCCGCGCAATCCGACTCCGGCAAAACGCCCGTTTGCCGAAAACCGGACTTGTTCGCCGTCTTCCGCCGCCGCCGTTATGCCGCCGCCGCATCCCAATTCGCGCGCGGTTTCCGGACAGACGCCGCATTCCGGCAAATGCGCCAATGCGCGCGACAACGGCGCGATGTGCCGCATCCGCTCCGCTTCCGGCAACGCCGCCAAGCCGTCTAATGATACGGATTCGGCGGCGGAAAAAGACGCGCATTCCGTCCGCCGCAACGCGCCCAAATACGCGCCGCATCCCAAAACGCCGCCCAAATCGCGCGCCAACGCCCGCACATAAAAACCGCCCCCGCAACGCACTTCCAACACCGCGCGCGGGGAAGTTGCGGAACAAAGGCGCAGGGAATGGACGCGCACTTGCCGCCGTTTTTGCGGCGCGGGAATGTTGTTGCGGGCGTAATAATACATCGGCTTGCCGTTGTGTTTGAGCGCGCTGTATGCCGGCGCGGTTTGTTCAATCAATCCGGTAAAAGACGGCAGCGCGGCGCGCAACGCATCGCCCAAATCGGACGGCGGCGTGCGGCGGCATAATACCGCTCCCTCGCCGTCGTCGGTTTCCGTTGTCGCGCCGAAAATAATTTCCGCCCGGTAGGTTTTTGGGTCGGTAAAAAAACGCGCAAACGCCGTCGCTTCGCCGAGCATCACCGGCAAAACGCCGGTCGCTTCCGGGTCCAGCGTCCCCGCATGTCCGGCTTTTACCCCGCCAAAAAGGCGGCGCGCCGCGGCGACTTCGCGCGCCGAAGGGCGTCCGGCGGCTTTATCCACCGGCAAAACGCCGCACGCGGTCATGCTTCGGGCGGCGGCAAATCCCGCGCGATAGAATCCAAAAATTTTTCCATATCGTCCGCGGCGCGCCCGCCCGTATCGGGAACAAATTCCAAACGGGGAGTCGCGCGCATGTTAATTTCCGCGGCGAGGCGGCGGCGGTATAACGGCGCGCGCTGCGAAAGCGATTCTTGCATTTCGCCGGCGTCTCCGGCGAGCAGGGAATAATATACCCGGGCGACGCTGTAATCGCCGTTGAGTTCAATGTGGCGGACGGTGACGGCGGCGCGGTCGGCGGATAAAATCGGCGACAAACCGCGCCGCACAAGCGATGCAATGCGGTAGCGGCGCGGGTAGCTTTTGCCGCCGGAGGACATTAAAATGTCGGCGGCGTTTCAATAACCTGCACCGCTTCAATAATGTCGCCGGTTTTGATGTCGTTAAAACGGCGAATCGCAATGCCGCATTCTTCGCCGTTGCGCACTTCTTCGGCTTGCTCCTTAAAATGGCGCAGCGAACCGATGTCGCCTTCGTATACTATCGCCCCGTCCCGCACGAGGCGCGCCCGCGCATCGGCGCGAATCACCCCGTCCGCCACCCGGCAACCGGCGATGTTGCCGACTTTGGTAATGGAAAATACTTTTAGGACTTCCGCCATGCCGATAATTTTTTCTTCGCGCTCCGCGTCCAGCAAATCCAAAACCGCTTCTTTCGCGCGGTCTATGATTTCGTAAATGACATTGCCCTGCAAAATCTTAATGCCGCACGACTGCGCGAGCTTGCGCGACTTTGCATCGGGGCGGACATTAAACGCGATAATCAGCGCGTTGCCGGCGCGCGCTAAATTGACATCGGATTCGCTCACGCCGCCGACCGCGCTGTGGATAACTTTAATCGCCGCTTTTTTGCCGGACAATGAAGAAAGCGCCGCCGCCAGCGCCTCGCGCGAGCCGCCGACATCGGCTTTGACGATGACATTTAATTCCGTTTTTTGCGCGCTTTCGTCGTTGAGAATCATGGAGACGGGGCGGGTCAGGGAGCGCGCGCTCAACATTTTTGCGCGGCGGCGTTCTTGGCGCAATCCGGCGACTTCGCGCGCTTTGCGCTCGTCCTGCACCGCGACCAAATCTTCGCCCACCTCGGGAAGACCGGACAATCCTTGAATCTCCGCCGGCATGGACGGGCCGGCTTCGTCCAGCATGCGGTGCGCCGAATCCCACATCGCGCGCACCCGCCCGCTTTCGGTGCCGCATACGACATAATCGTTGCAGCGCAAAACGCCTTCGCGCACAATCACCGTCGTCAACGCGCCCCGCCCGCGGTCAATGCGCGCTTCTACCGCAACGGCATTCGCCGGGACGGCGAGCGCCGCTTTCAATTCCAATAAATCACTTTGCGTCCGCACCGCGTCCAACAATTTGTCTACGCCTTCGCCGGTTTGCGCGGAAATCGCGACCATCATCGCGTCCCCGCCCCAATCTTCGGGGATGACGCCCCGTCCGGATAATTCATTTTTGACCCGCTCCATGTCAAACCCGGGCTTGTCCATTTTATTCACCGCCACGACCAGCGGGACGCCCGCCGCCTGCGCGTGCGCAACGGCTTCTTCGGTTTGCGGGCGCACGCCGTCGTCGCCGGCGACGACCAGCACGACCAAGTCGGTAATTTGCGCGCCGCGCGCCCGCATTTGGGTAAACAACGCATGACCGGGCGTATCCAAAAAAGTAATATTGCCCGCCGGATTTTCCACTTGGTACGCGCCGATGTGCTGCGTTATGCCGCCCGCTTCGCCGCCCGCCACCCGCGTTTTACGGATGTAATCCAACAGCGAAGTTTTGCCGTGGTCAACATGCCCCATAATCGTCACCACCGGCGAACGCGGCTCTTTGAGCGCATCCGATTCCGAAACCCGGTGCTTTAGCATTTCTTTTTCCGGGTCTTCTTCCTCCGCCAATACCGCCGGTTTATGCCCGAATTCTTCCACCAAAACCCAGGCCGTTTTGCGGTCCAACTGCATATTCGCCCCGGCGTCTTCAATGCCGTAGTCCATCAATTTGCGGATAATCGCGCCGCTTTTGACCGCCATTTCGGACGCCAAGCGGCTGACCGAAATCACTTCCGGTATCGGCAATTCGCGCACGACCAGACCTACCGGTTGTTTGAATCCGTGCTGGTTTGCGGGGGGGCGTTTGCCCCCGCTCATTTTTTGGCGGCGGCGTTTTTCGCGGTCTTGGACGATTTTGCGGTCTATTTTAATCGTTTTCCGCCGCCGCGAAGTTTTTTCGGAAGACGGCGTCTCCGTTTCCGCCGCCTTCGCCGGCGCATCCGCCGCCGTTTTTGCCCCCGCCGCAACCGCCGGAGCAGTTGCCGGAGCGGAAGCAGTTGCCGTTTTTGCCGAATCGGTTGCCGCCGTTGTCTCCGCCGAAGTTGCGGCGGATTTTACCGGCGCGGGTTTGGCGGGGGATTTTGCGGATTTTTGCGCCGCGATTTGCTTTTCGTATAAAGTATTGGCGGCGCGCATCGCTTCCGCATCGGCGGGTTTGGGCGCGGGCGGTTTGGCTTCCGCCGCGGGTTTGGCGGCGGGTAAAATGGCGGAAGGTTTTGGCGGGCGGGTAAATGTCCGCCGTTTTTTCTCCACCACTTGCGTCCCGCCAATCGTGCGCGCCGCCCCGCCCCGCGCGCTTTTGGCGGCGGGATGTTTTCCGGCGCTAAAATGCGCGGCTAATTTTTCTTCCGCCGCTTTTGGCACAACCGTCGCGCCGCAACCGATGGCGAGCAGCGCCGCTTTAACTTCGGGGACGGTCTTGCCGTATTTTTTGGCAATGACAAGAATGTTTGCCATGCTTACGCCGTTTCTTCGTCCGCATCGCCGAAACCGTAGACGACTTCGCGCGCGCGCATGATTAATTCGCCCGCCCGTTCTTCGTTAATATCGGCGATGTCCAAAAATTCGTCCGCCGCCAAACCGGCGAAATCGGAGAGCGAAAAAATATCGTTTTTGGCGAGCGCCTGCATCAATTCGCCGTCCGCAATTAATTCGGCGAGTTCGGGTTCCTGCCGCTCCATTTTTTGCGCGAGTTCGGATTCTTCTTTTTCCACCTGCTCGCGCGCGCGGATTTGCAGCTCGCGCACCGCTTCGGGCGGCAAGCCGGAAACTTCCAGCAATTCGCTTTCTTCGGCAAACGCGACATGCTCCATCGTCTCAAATCCTTCTTCCAGCAAAATCCGCGCCGCATCTTCTTCCAAACTTAATGCCTGCGCCAGCGCCGCGCTTTTTTCGCGCATTTTTTCCTGCTCTTCGGCTTCGTATTCGGGAATCGTATGCAGGTTTAGCCGCCAGCCGCTCAAATCGGACGCCAACCGGACATTCACCCCGTTTTTGCCGATGGCTTGCGCCATGCGGTCGGGCGCAACCAGCACATCCATGGAATGCTTCGCGTTGTCTACTTCAATGCGGTTGATTTCGGCGGGAGCGAGCGCGCGCAACACCAAATTCGCCGGGTCGTCGTCCCAGGGAATAATGTCAATCCGCTCGCCGTTTAATTCATTCGTCACCGCCTGCACGCGCGACCCCCGGATGCCGACGCAGGTGCCGACCGGGTCGACCCGCGCATCGTTGGAGCGCACCGAAATTTTGGCGCGGTTGCCCGGGTCGCGGACCGCGTTGATAATTTCCAAAATGCCTTTTTCAATTTCCGGCACGACCCGCTTGAAAAGCAGCTTGAGAAATTCCGGGCTGGTGCGCGTCAACAATACCGCTTGCCCGGGCGAATCGGAATTGACTTCTTTAATTAACGCCTGCAAGCGGTCGCCGGATTTAATCGCCTCGCGCGGAATCATCTGGCTTTTGGGGAGGCGGCATTCCAGCCGCAGCACTTCCACAATCGCGTCCCCGGTATCGCGCAACACGCGCAACACCTGCCCGTTCACCAATTCTTCGTTGCGCGCCAAAAGCTCGTCCAACAGCCGCTGCCGGTCGGCTTCGCGCAGGAGCTGCGCAAAATGCTGCTTGGCGGAATGGACGCACGAGCGAATATCCAGCATATTTTTTTCAACCTTGCCCGGTTTGCCGGCTTTTTCTTTTACCGGCTTTTTCATTTTTGCCACGCATTTTTCAATAATGTCGCCGGGCTGCGCCGTTTTGTTCATCTCCTGCGCCGATTCCAGCATGATTTCGCCGTGCCGGTTTTCCATCAACTCGTCGTCCGCCAGCACGCGCCAGCGGCGAAACAGCACGATTTCGCCGGCGTCGTTGATTTCCGCGCGAAATTCGCCGTCCCGCGCATCGTCCGCGCTGCGCTTCGCCGATTGCGCGAGCGATTCGGCGAAAATATCTCTGACCTGCTGGGCGGGCATATCCTTTTCGCGCGCGATGGATTCGAGCAACATCAGCAGCCCGCCCGGGTCAAATTCTTCTTTTTCTTTGTGTGCCATAATCAAAAAACTCCCAAAAAATCCGCCATGCGGGATTTGGCAATAAAAAAGGGGCAGAAACGCCCCCGCTCCTGCGCTTTTGGCGCATCGCTTATTATACCAGATTTTTTCGCAACGGCAACACCGCGCCCCAAAAAAACGCCGTTTTTACGCAAAATTCGCGCGCCAAACAACGCCCGCCGTCCGCCACAGGCAAAAAATCCTTAAACTCCCAAATCCCGCCAAATTCCGCCCGCATTCAATTCCCGCCGCCCGCAATTTCCGCCCCGCCCGCCCGTTTTCCTTCCGTTTTCTTTCCGTTTTCAATGTCCGCCTTGCCCGAAATTTTCCCGTCCGCTTGCCGTTTCCGCCCCGCCTGCAATTGCTAAACCACCCCCGCCGTCATTCCCGCGAAGAGCTTGCCCCTGCGAAAGCAGGGGCGGGAATCCAAAGAGCAAACTTCGGCGAATAAGTTCAATCCTGCAACAATGCCCGGCATTTTAGATTCCCGCCTGCGCGGGAATGACGAATTTGCCGGTAATTTCTAATCCGCCGGCAATTTCTAATCCGCGGGTAATCGCTAATTTGCCCGAAATTTTCTAACACCAAACTTTTTATTCAACCGCATTTTCAACCGCATTTAACGGCGCAAAAACGCCGCCGCCGTTATAAAACGCGCCCGTAATGTTCGCGGTCGTAATCGGTAATATGCGCGTTTTCGCGGTGCAATTCACTGGCTTTCACCTCCAAATACAAACGCAAAAACTGCGGCGAAATATAACGCGGCAGGATTTTCGCCCGCCGCATTCCCTCCAACGCCGCATGCCATGTCGGCGGAATGCGCGTCCCTCGGCGCATCGGCGGCGGCGGGCGCAACCCGCGGCTCATCCCCCAATGCGCCCCGGCAAGCAACGCCGCCGCCGCCAAATACGGATTTGCATCCGCGCCCGCCGCGCGAAATTCAAACCGCTTTTCGGCGGGCGACCCCGCGCGCGGCAGGCGCACCGCGGCGTTGCGGTTTTCTTCGCCCCAGCACGCGGAAAGGGGCGCGTAAATGTTCGGCGCAAAACGGCGGTAGGAATTGCCGAACGGCGCAAAAAACGCCGTCCCCTCGCCAATCACCGCCAACACCCCGGCGACTGCGGCGTGCAAAACTTTCTCGTCGGCAAAACAATATCCGCCGTTTGCATCCCGCATGCTGGCGTGAAAATGCATGCCGCTGCCCGCCCCGTCCGCGCGCGGTTTCGCCAAAAAAGTCGCCCGCAAACCGCTGGCGCGCGCGCATTCGCGCACGAGGCGGCGAAACAACAGCGCTTCCAAACACGCATCAAGGGGCGCTTTGTGGCGCAAATTAATCTCAAACTGCTCCGCCGAATATTCCGAAATGCGCGCGCCCAATTCAATATTTTGCGCCTCCGCCGCCCGCCCCAACAGCGTAAAAAAACCGCTCCGCCGCGACAACGCATCGGGCGAATACAATTCCGAAACCGGCGCGCCGGACGCATTTCCAAAACCGCCGCCGTTGTCTTCCCAAAGATAAAATTCCAACTCCGCCGCCAGCAGCGGAAAAAATCCGTCCGCTTGCAACTTCGCTTCCGTTTCCGCCAACACTTGGCGCGGGTCGGCGTAAAACGGCGCGCCTTCCGGCGTTTGCATTGCGGCTGCGGCTTGCATTCCGCCCTCCCGCCACAACGCCGGATGCGGTTTTGGATGCAAAAAAACGCAGGGATAATCGGGGTCGCCCGCCGCAATTCCCAAGCCCGTTTTTTCCGCCAATCCGCCGTCAAAACGCATCGCATACAACGAGCGGGGAAATGAAAATCCTTCGCCGAGCAGTTTTTCCATATCGCGCGGCGGCGCTTGCAAACCGCGCCAAACGCCGTTAATATCGGCGAGCAAAATATCAAACACGCGTTATTGTCCCCTGCAAAACGCGCCGCGCATGCCTTTCCGCCGCAACGCCGAAGCGGATTTTTGCGGCAGCGGCGGGCAAAAGAGCAAACACCGCCGTTATTCCCGCAAAACGGAGGCGGCGGGCGTATGGCGCATGCGCAGCGATTGCGCCGAATGCGGACACACCAGCGCGCCTTCGGCGACGCTCAACCCGTTTTGCAAATGGCGGTTTTCCGCCGCCGCCCGCCGCCATCCTTTGTCCGCAATATCCAGCACAAGCGGCGCGGTAACATTATTTAATGCGTAAGTGGAAGTATGCGGCACCGCCCCCGGCATGTTTGTCACGCAATAATGCACCACGCCGTGTTTGACGAATGTCGGTTTTTCGTGCGTTGTCGGGCGGGCGGTCGCAATGCAGCCGCCCTGGTCTATGGCGACATCCACCGCAACGCCGCCGGGGCGCATGGATTTAATCATCTCTTCGCTGATAATTTTTGGCGCGGCGGCGCCCGCAATCAACACGCCCCCGATTAAGACATCGGCGGACGCCACGGTGCGCGCCAAGTTTTCCGGCGAAGAATAAATGGTCGCAACTTGCCCGTTAAATTCCCGCATAATATCGTCCATCACATCCGCATGTCTTTCGGCGATAATCACATCCGCGCCCATTCCGAGCGCAATGCGGGCGGCGTTGCGCCCGACCATGCCCCCGCCCAACACGGCGACTTTCGCCGGTAAAACGCCGGGCACGCCGCCCATTAATTTTCCCATCCCGCCCGCCGGACGCTGCAAATAATGCGCCGCCGCCTGCGCCGCCAACCGCCCCGCCACTTTGGACATCGGCGCAAGCAGCGGCAGCCGCCCCGCCCCGTCCGTCACCGTTTCGTAGGCGATGCACGCCGCGCCGCTTTGCATTAATTCGCGGGTTAAAACTTTGTCGGCGGCGAGATGCAAATAAGTAAATAAAATTTGCCCGCGCCGCAACATGCGCCGTTCCGGGGCGAGCGGTTCTTTGACTTTCACAATCATTCCGGCGGCGGAAAACACCTTCGCCGCCGAAGACGCAACGGACGCCCCCGCCGCGCGGTAATCGGCGTCCGCCGCGCCGATGCCTTCGCCCGCGCCGCTTTGCACGACAATTTTATGCCCGCGCCCCGCCGCTTGCGCCGCCGATTCCGGCGTCATGCCGACCCGGTATTCGCGGTTTTTAATTTCTTTCGGTATTCCGATAATCATCAATTTCTCTCCTGAATAATAAATCCCCCTCCCTTCCGCGCCGCGGTTTGCAAACCCCGCAACGGCGTATTATCCGCCCATTATACCATGCCCGTTTTTTGCCCGGCGGCGGAAAACAGCGGCGGCGAAAACCCCGCCGCGCGGGGGGAAATTTGGGAATATTTTGCGCGGCGTTATTTTGCCGTGCGCGCGGATTTATTTTGCGCACCGCCGTTTTGCGCCGTAATATTCCGCGGCGGCGGAAATTGCCGCGTCAACGCCTTTTTCGCTAACATCCAAATGAGTCACCAAACGCATCGCGGGAGACGGCGCGCCGGCGAGAATGCCCCGTTTTTTCCAATGGCGAAAAAGCGGGACGCGGTCGGTTTCGGCGGGGGTGAAATACGCCATGTTGGTTTCGCTGGATACCGCGTTTTTTCCGGCAATTTCCGCCAAACCCCGCGCCAATTTTTTCGCCAACTTGTGGTCTTCGCGCAGCCGTTCAATATTATTTTCCAACGCCCACAATCCCGCCGCGGCCAAAATCCCCGCCTGCCGCATGCCGCCGCCGAGTATTTTGCGGCAACGCCGCGCTTCCAACATAAATGCCGCGCCCCCGCACAGCACCGTCCCCGCGGGCGCGCCCAATCCTTTGGACAAACACATGGAAACGCTGTCAAAAACGGCGGATAATTTTTTCGCGTCCGTCTTTAATGCAACGGCGGCGTTCATTAATCGCGCGCCGTCCAAGTGCGCGCGCAAACCACGTTTTCGCGCGGCGCGGACGAGAAAATTCATCTTTGCCGCTTCCTGCGGGATTCCGCCCGCGGTGTTTTCCAAACACAGCAACCGCGTGCGCGGATAATGCGGGTCGTCGTTTTTAATCGCGGCGAGAACGGCGTCCGGCGGCAACCCGCCCCGCCCGTCCGCCGCCACCGGACACGGAGAAACCCCGCCCAACACGGCGGCGCCGCCCGCTTCGTAAGCGTAAACATGATAACCGCCGCCGGTAATGTATTCGTCCCCGCGCCCGCAATGCGCGAGCAACGCGGCTAAATTCGCCTGCGTCCCGGACGGAAAAAACGCCGCGGATTCTTTGCCGAGCAACGCCGCCGCGCGCTCTTCCAAAGCGCGGACGGTCGGGTCTTCGCCGTAAACATCGTCGCCCACCGGCGCGCGCGCCATGGCTTCCCGCATCGCCGGAGTCGGGCGGGTTACCGTATCGCTGCGCAAATCAACGGCGGTTTTTGTCATGGCAAAATCTGCCCGAGAAAACGGCGCGTTCTGTCGTGCGCGGGGTTTTCAAAAAAATCTTTCGGCGGGGCGCGTTCTACAATTTCGCCCCCGTCCATAAAAATAATTTCGTCCGCCACCGCGCGGGCAAAACCCATTTCATGCGTCACGCACAGCATCGTCATTCCGGAGCGCGCCAAATCCGCCATCGTCTCCAAAACTTCGCCAACCATTTCCGGGTCCAACGCCGAAGTCGGTTCGTCAAACAGCATAATTTTCGGTTTCATGCACAAGGCGCGCGCGATGGCGACCCGCTGCTGCTGCCCGCCGGAAAGCTGCGTCGGATATTTTTCCGCCTGTTCCGGAATCTTCACCCGCTCCAAATAATGCGCCGCCGTTTTTTTCGCTTCGCCTTCCGGAGTATGCAGCGCCCACATCGGACCGGCGGTTAAATTTTCCAGCACGGTTAAATGGGGAAACAAATTAAAACTTTGGAATACCATGCCAATGTCGGCGCGCAACAAGTGGACATCTTTCATGCGCGCATGCAGCCGCCGCCCGGCGGCGGTAATTTCGCCGCGCTGGTGTTCTTCCAGCCGGTTGAGACAGCGGATTAAAGTTGATTTGCCGGAGCCGGAAGGACCGCAAATAACAATCCGGTCGCCGGAAAATACATCCAGCGAAATATTTTTCAGCGCCTGAAAGCCGCCGTAAAATTTGTCCACATTGCGGACGGATACTACGGGTGATTCGCCGGGGTTCATCGTTCAACGGCGGCGGCGGTAGTATTCTTCAATCCGCGCCTGCACCGCTTCCAGTATCATCGTCAACAACCAGTAAATCACGGCGACGGTAATCAACATTTCCATGTGCTGGAATGTTTTTGTGCCGAGCGTGCGCGATAAAAACATTAATTCCCAAACGCCGATAACGGAAACCAGCGAAGAATCTTTTAACATCGCGATAAACTGGTTGCCGGTCGGGGGGATGATAACCGGCGCGGCTTGCGGCAAAATAATGCGCCGCATTACCGCGCCAAAACGCAGCCCCACGGCGCGCGACGCTTCCCATTGCCCTTTGGGAATGCTTTCTATTCCGGCGCGAAAAATCTCCGTCATATACGCGCCGTAACACAGCGACAGCGCGGCGATGCCCGCCGGAATCGCGCCGACGACAAAACCGATTTGCGGCAGTCCGAGATAAATTAAATATACCTGCATCAACAGCGGCAACCCGCGAAAAAACGAAGTATAAAAACTCGCAATCGCCACGGCGAATCCGTTGCCCGAAAGTTTCGCCACCGCCCCCGCCATGGCGATGACAAACGCGATGGAAATGGCGATTGCCGAAACATACAATGTTGTCGTTAATCCGCGGCTGATTAAAAACCATAATTTGCTTTGGATAAAAGCCGCGCTTAAATCAAACACCCAAAAGAAACCGAGAAACAGCGCGGCAAGTTGAAGCCAAATAACGGCGATTTGGCGGCGGACGGGCAAAAAACTAACCAGAACCAAATTGGCGGAAAATAAAAACGCGAGCAAAAACGCGGAAGCCGTCCGCGCAAAAACGCCCCCCGCTTCGCCGCCGGAAAACGCCCGCCCCAAAGCGGTATCGGAAAAGTTGCATAAAAAAAACACCGCAAACGCCGCCGCAAACAAAGCGGCGACAAAACGCGGTTTGCGTATCAGGGCGTCGCTGACGACGGTGTCGGCGTACATTTCGCCTTTGCGGCGCGCGTTTTAGCGCGTTTTATTGGGCGGATGTATAATCCACATTATACCATTTTTCGGACATGCGGGCGAGCGTGCCGTCCGCGCGCATATCTTCCACGGCGGCGGCGATTTTTTGCGCAAATTCTTCGTCGCCCAAATCAATCGCAACGGCGAGCGGCTCGTGAAACAACACCGGCTCCAGCAGGCGGACGGGATAACCGTTTTTAATCGCGTCCAGAATGGTCGTGTAATTGCCCACCATTCCGTCTATCCGGACTCCGTCCCCCAGCCGCAAATCGTCCAGCAACACGGTTGTGGATTCCAGCGAGTGGATTTTTTCGGGCGTAATGCGGTAGGAAAATTCGGGCGCGCCAAAAATATCCAAATCCTTTTTGAGGTAAAGCTCGTAGACGGTGGAAGTCCCCGCGCCTATCGTTTTGCCGGACAAATCGGACGGTTTTTGCGCTTTGGAATCATTATGCACCGCCGCCGCCGCGGGCGTGTAATAATACACGGCGGGGAAATTCAGCACCTTTGAGCGGTCCACGGTCGGCGCCATGGAACCCACCGAAACATCCCAGCGTCCCGCCCATTTTCCGGCGGTAATCACGTCCCACGAAGGGGTTACAAACTCCGCTTTGACGCCGAGCCGTTTGGCGATTTCGCGCGCCACGCCGACATCAAAACCGTCCATTTCGTTGTCTGCGTTCAAAAACGATTGCGGCGGCCAGTTGAGGTCGGTCGCAACTTTTAATACGCCGTTTTTCATGACGCGGTCAAGCGATTCCCCGGCGGATGCGGGGGCGCATGTTAAGACGGCGGCAACGGCGGCGATTGCGGTTTTTTGGATTGCGGTTTTCATTGTGTTTTCTCCTCTGTAAAGCGGTGAATAAAAATCGTTATAAAGTTTTGCCGAGGGCGGTGCGCAGTTTGCTTTGCAGCGTTTCGCGGTCCAAGTAGCACCCGTGAAATTTGCGGAAACCGGAAAACGCGCGGCGGCCGTGCAACAAGCGCCAGTTGTCAAACAAAATCGCCGTCCCCGGTTCCAATTTGCGCTCCCACGCCAATTCCGGCGAATCGGCGAGTTGGTGAAAACGCCGGACGCCGCGGTAAAACCGCTCCGAATCTTCCGGCGAAAGCAAAAACGGCGCGCGGTCGTAGCAGTTGTAAGAAACTTGCGCCAGCCGCCCCGTTTCGGCGTCGTGCCGGAACATCGGGCGGCAAGCGCGCAAATGCACATTTTTTTCCAAATACTCGCCCGGCACCGGCAAGGCGCGCAAAAATTCGTATAATGCCGCGTCTTCTTCGCGCATGATTTCGGCGATGCGGAATCCGTCCACCAAAATGCTTTCGCCTCCTTTGGAATCCAATTCCGCGCATAATAAAAGCTGCAACCCCGGCGCGTCATGGCTGTATGTAGAATCGGTATGCGCGCCGATGCCTTCGTAGCCGTAGGCGGTGTCTTGGTGGGCGCGGCTACCCGATTCCAAAGTCCACAATCCGCCGTAAATCGTTTGGCGGATATACCCCACGCCTTCCGCGATTTGTTGCACGCCCTGTTTATCGGGCGGTGCGCCGGTAATCAGCACAAAACCGTATTCGGCGAGTTTGCGCAACCACTCCGTTTTGCCGGCGGCAATTTCTTCAAACGCCGCGGCGGGTTCGGCGTTTTGCAGGACGGCGGCGTCCCACAATTTTGGGGCGATAAAATCTTCGCCGACCGCGCCGGAATTGGCGGCGATTTGCGCGAAAAATTCCGCCGGATAAGCGCCGGACGGTTCGCCGTTATTCCATTCCACGGACAATTCGTTTTTGTCCGGCAACCACTGCAAACCGACCGCGGCGATGGCGGAATCCAGCTCGGCGGGGGTTTGTTTGCGTTGTCCGGTTTCGCGATTAAAAGAATGCCCCGCGCGGCAGTGGTCGCGAAGCCACAGCCACGGCAAAACCGCGCTTTTGCCCCCGTTGCGGGGGCGAAAATCCAACCCCTGCTCGGTGAGGCGGAAATCAAACGATTCGCATTCGGCGTTTTTCATATCTTCATTGTAGCACGGATTAGCACGGAATGGCGGCGACCAAATGCGCGCGGTGCGTTTCGCCGCCGTTAAGCGCGGTATGATAGCCCCGCGTATCGGTAAAATACGCCGACCCGTCCGCCGGAAGATGGGTAATGTGGTGATTGACCGCAAAAAGCGCCCCCGGATTGGAAACGATGGGAATATGCACCCGCGGCTCCGGGTCGCGATGCCACGAATTGCAGTTATACAACCCTTTGGACAAAACCCGCATCCGCCCCACGGCAAAACGGCGGGAAAGCTCGTCATAAACATGTTTAAAATAAGTATCGGCAAAAAGCGGCGCAAACTCGCTAAACGCGCGCTCGTCCACAAATTCTTCGCGTTGCACTTCTTGGTAGGAATCGTCCACGCGGGTCCAAAACAACCCGGACAAATCGTTGGCGGTTTCGCGCGCAACCCCCGGGCGGCGGGTGAGCGAAAACGCGCCGAAACCTTCTTCTACCATGCCTTGAAAATTGACTCTGGAAAGGGCAATATCAAGCGCCTCCCGCAATTTTTGGATATCAAACCGCAAACGCAGTTTTTGGATACCCGGACCGGGAACGAAAGCGGCGACAGAATCGGTATCGGGCGGCTGCGCCAGCCACTCCCGCACCTTTTCCGTATCGGCATCCCGCATCATCGCCGCAGATTCCATGCGCCGGATAATACCACATTTTTTCGCCAAAAAAAGCAATTTCCCTCAATTCCCCCATTTTTTCGCATTTCAGCCATTCCCGCCCCCTTTTTGGCGTTTTGCAAGTCGCCGCTTTCCCCCGCCCACCGCCTTTTGCCACTCCTCGTCCCTACGCTCCAGCGTTGGGATGCATACTGGCGGCGTCTCGCCGCCTTTCGGCGGTTGCGGCGAAATTGGACGCAAACCGCCAGCCGCCCAATTCTTTCCTCCCCGCCGTCATTCCTGCGAAAGCAGGAATCCCGTGTCGTTTGCGGCGGTTGAATGTTAGCCGCCGTCCGGATTTGAGCGGGGGAAAAATCCCTTAAAAATTGATTTTCCATTGCGC
>JBPCWY010000083.1:0-3385 GCA_051009035.1 Gammaproteobacteria bacterium | reverse complement strand
GTTGTTGGACAAAGGCGCGGCGTGGGCGGATTCTCCCGCCGCAGTCGCCGCGGATTCCGATATTGTATTGACGATGGTTTTTGGTCCGCGCGAATTAATAGAAGTCGTGCGCGGCGAAAACGGATTGTTATCGGCGCAAAAAAAAGACGCGCGCGGTTGGATTGATTTAACCACCGGCTCGCCGCGGTTAATGCGCGAATTGGCGGCGGAAATGGAAGCGGCGGGCTGGGCTTGGGCGTTGGACGCGCCGGTGACCGGCTCGGTAGACGCGGCGATACGCGGCGACATGATTATGTTTGTCGGCGGCGAAGACGATGCGGCGGCGCGCGCGATGCCGGTATTGCGCGCGCTCGGCGAGCCGCGGCGCGCGGGAAAAATCGGCGCGGGACAAGTCGCCAAACTAACGAATAATTTAATATGGAAAATCAACGCCGCCGCTATCGGCGAAGCGCTTGTCGCGGCGAAAAAAGCGGGCATGGAGCCGGATACATGGCGGCGCATTATGCTGGGCGGGGCGGCGGATACTTTTGTATTGCGGCACGATGTTCCGTCCATATTTGCCGGGCATTACGACCCTTCTTTTCCGCTTGCGCTGTGCATGAAAGATTGGGGTTTGATAAGCGAATTTTTGCGCGAGACGGAAACGCGCGGCGAAATTGCGGCGGCGGCGATGGCGCGTTTTGCCGAAGCCGCATCGCGCTACGGCGAAGGCGCGGGCGAAATGACCGTATGCAAACTATTGGAAGAAGACGCCGGAGTATCGCTGCGGGCGGAAGGCGATTGGATTCCGCCGTGGGAAGTTAAACACGGGGACGACAAATAATTGCCGCGCTTGTTTTGGCGGTTATAAGAGTATGTTGATGGCTTTAATATAACCGTTTATTAATGCCGTTATCGGGCTTGCTCCGGCGGTTAATAATATTTGGGCGGTTTCAATGGAACCCGCATATACCGCATACATCAAAGGCGTCATTTTGTTGTTATTTTCCGTGTTTGGGTCGGCGCCGGCGTCCACTAAAATTTTAACGATTTTCACATGCCCTTCTTCCGCCGCATACATTAGAATCGTATTGTTGGCGTTATTTACCGCATTTGGATTTGCTCCGGCGTCCAGCAATATTTTGACGAGTTCGGGATGGTTATACCGGGACGCAAACATCAGAGCCGTCCATTTTCCCCATCCGTCCGCGTTTGGATTTACCCCGGCATCCAGCAGCATTTTGGCGATTTCGGCGTGGCCTTTTTTCGCCGCATGCATCAAAGCCGTAATTTCGTTATGATCCGCCGCATTTGGATTTGCCCCGGCATCCAGCAATATTTTGACGAATTCGGGATAGTTATGCCAAACAGCATGCATTAGCGCCGTCCATTTTTCGTGTCCCACAATGTTTGGATTTGCTCCGGCGTCCAGCAACATTTTGGCGGTTTCGGCACCGCCTGTTTCCGCCGCATACATCAAAGCCGTATTTTGGCTGTTATTCACCGCATTTACATTTGCTCCGGCGTCCAGCAACATTTTAGCGGTTTCGGGATGATTATGCCAAGCAGCATGCATTAGCGCCGTCCTTTTTTTCTTTCCCGCCGCGTTTGGATTTGCTCCTGCATCCAGCAACATTTTGGCGATTTCGGCATTGCTTTTTTTTGCCGCATATATTAAAGCGGTATTTTCTTTATTATCCGCCGCGTTTATATTTGCTTCCGCGTTCAATAATATTTTAACGATTTCGGCATCACTGAAAGACGCCGCCAATATTAACGCCGTTGCGCCGTTATTATTTTCCGCATTCGGATTTGCGCCGGCGTCCAATAATATTTGAACAACCCCGGCATGGTTTTTTAACGCCGCCCACATCAAAGCCGGTGTTTCCGTATTGCCCGCCGCAGTTGAAGTTGCGCCCGCCGTATTTGGCTCCGCTCCGTTTGCAAGCAAAGCCCGCACTTTCGCCGCATCGCCGATTTCCGCCGCATCGCACAGCGGGCAATCCGCCCAAGCCATGGACGGCAATGCCAGCAGGAAAGCGGTTAAAATCGGATATATTAGTTTTTTCATAGTTTCGTTTGTGGGGATAAATCCCAAATAAAACGCCGCCGGTATTATAACATGAAAACCGCCCAATCTTCCCGTCCGGTTTTCGGAGTGCGGCGGGGCGGTTTCCCGCCGTCATTCCCGCGGAGGCGGGAATCTAAAAATGCCCGGATTTTGCCTTGCAATTTTACCCATTCGCCGGAGTTAACTTTTTGGATTCCCGCCCCTGCCTTCGCAGGGGCAAGCCCTTCGCGGGAATGACGGGAGTTTTTTTGCATGCCACGCAAAAGGCGACTGGACGCCGCCGTGGGAAGTTAAGCATGCGGACGATGAATAATTTTCACAATTTCGCGCGGCGAAAATTCTTTGTTTCCGATTTTATTTGGAGGCAAATATTATGTTAATCCGCGGCGGCAAAAGAGGGGGTTGACTTTTTAAGAAAAACATGGTATACTGCGCGCCCTGCCTTAAAATAACAAAGGAGACATATTATGCGGGGCGCTATTATTGGAGACATCATCGGTTCGGTCTATGAGTTTAAAAACCCGCCGATGAAACAAAAAGATTTTGAATTGTTTGCGGACAATTTTTATACGGACGATTCGGTCTGCACTGCGGCGGTCGCCGACATTTTGCTTAACGGCGGCGAACCCGCGCAGGTTATGCAGAAATGGTGCCGCCGCCATCCCCGGCGGGGATACGGGGGAATGTTTCGGGAATGGATTGATATGGAAAATCCCGCGCCATATGAAAGTTATGGCAACGGCGCGGCTATGAGAGTTTCTCCCGCGGCGTTTTTGAATAGCGGCGATTTGACCGCCGCCCTTAAAGTCGCCGGCAGAGTAACCAAAATTACGCACAACCACGAAGAAGGGGTGAGGGGCGCGGAGGCGGCAACGCACGCAATTTGGCTGGCGTTAAACGGCGAAAATCCCAAGAGCATTCGCGATACTGTTGCCGGGGCGTATCATTACGACTTGTCGCAGACGGTGGACGAAATTCGTCCGGACTACGAGTTTGACGAAACTTGTCAAGGAACCGTGCCGCAAGCAATTATTTGCGCGTTGAAATCGAAAAGTTATGAAGATGCCGTCCGCAACGCCGTATCTTTGGGCGGCGATGCCGACACTTTGGCGGCAATCGCCGGTCCGATTGCCGAAGCCATGCATGGCATTCCCGAAAATATTAAACAGCGCGCTGAAAAATACTTGCGCGATGCGCCGGATATTAACGAAGTCATGGAAAAAATGTATAAAAAAGCGGGCGCGTGATTCCCGTTTCCGGTCAATGCCAAAGCGGGCAAAAATAAGGCGAAAAAAACATGTTTTTTCGCGCCGTCATTTCCGCGAAGGGCTTGCC
>JBPCWY010000082.1:0-8554 GCA_051009035.1 Gammaproteobacteria bacterium | reverse complement strand
GTTTGCCGCTCATTTTTTCTATCATGCGCGGCGCAATATCGGCGAGTTCTTCGCGCTGGTCTTTATCCAGCGTTGCATGAAACGCGATAAATTGTTCGGCAAGATACGCGCGCATTTCTTCGCGCTTGGCGCGGCGCATGTCCAAAATTTCCATCACATCTTTTTTGGCGGGCGAATCCTGCAAAATAACGGCGCGGATTTTTTCTTTCGCTTCCCGGCGCAGCGCTTTGCGTTTTTTCTTCGCGTCTTTTAACATGTCTTCCAAACGCTCTTCTTGCGCGTCATCCAGCGAAAGCCGTTCGGCGATGCGTTCCGCCATTTGTTCGGAGCGGTCGCCGTGCCGGTGTCCGGCGAAAGCCGCGGCGGAAAACGCTCCGGCGGCGAGGATGCCGGCGAGGGCGAGTGCGCCGAATATTGCGGCGGGTTTTTTGGCAAAAGTTTTTTTCATGGTTGTCTCTTTGGAAAAAAATAAATAACATGGTTATTATGCGCCTTTTTGCGCCCCGTTTCATCTCCGCACGGTTTCCAAATGTATCAAAATGTATCCGCCCGCGCCGATACGCGGCGATGCGGACGGCGGGCAAAATTGCAAAATTTCCCGCTTGCCGTTATACAATGCGGATATGAATGCGCCCGCCATGCCGCCGCCGGTTAACCGTTGCCGCCAAAATGAAATTATCAACGCCGACTGCCTTGATGCGTTGCGCGGCATGCCGGACGGCGCGTTTTCGCTGGTTTTGTTTTCGCCGCCTTACGACGGCATCCGCGATTATAACGGCGGTTGGGGGATGGATTTTCCCGCGTTGGGCGCGGAATTGCGCCGGGTGACTGCGGACGGCGGCGTTTGCGCGGTCGTTATAGGCGATGGCACAAAAAATTTCGCCAAAACGCTTACGACTTTTTCGCTTGCCGTGGAGTGGTGCAAAAACGCGGGCTGGCGGCTGTTTGAGTGCTGTTTATACCACCGGGACGGCAACCCCGGCGCGTGGTGGGGCAAGCGTTTTCGCGTAGACCATGAATATATTTTGTTTTTTCTCAAAGGCGAAAAACCGCGCTTTTTTGACAAACAGCATTTGATGGTGCCGGCAAAGCACGCCGGAAAAATGTATTCCGGAACCGACCGCCAAACCAACGGCGCGATGAAAAAAATCGCCCCCAAGGCGGTGAACCCGGTGAAATGCCGCGGGACGGTGTGGCGTTATGCGACAAGCAACACCGAAGGCAATAAAACCAAGCTGCGGCATCCGGCGACATTTCCGGACAATCTTGCGCGCGACATTATTTTGTGCTTTACCCGCGAAGGCGATTCCGTGCTTGACCCGATGTGCGGCAGCGGCACGACTTGCGTTATGGCCGCCCAAACCGGCAGGAGCTACACGGGCGTGGAAATTTCCGCGGAATATTGTAAAATTGCCGAAGAGCGGATAAAGCGCGAAACGGGCGGCGCAAATTCGCTTTTTGCCAAAAAAAGAGCGCGACATGAAATTGTTTGACGGGGATATTGCCGAATTGAAAAAAGCGCTTTCCGATATGCCGCCCCAATGGGACGGCAAGGAAGCGATTCTGGCGCTCCAAAAGCGGGATTACCAATGGAGGCAGATGGAGTGGATAGGATTTTATTTTGAGATACTGTGCCGCGACAGAATCGGCGGCGAGTTTGCCGTTCCCGGGCGAAAATACGGCAATGTGGAATTTGACTGCTTCCGTTCCATTAACTGGGATATGAAAGCCAGCGCGATTAAAACCGACCGGCATGCGGCGATTCTTAACGACATTACCGCAACCGACGCCAGCATTGAAGAATTCGGCGCGCACGGCGTGATTATGGCGCTGGTGGATGTGGATTACAACGACGAAAACAGGACTTTTCAGGAATGGCATTCCGAGCTAAAGGGCGGGAAGTCCAAATACGAGCTGGATAGAATTCGGCGCAACGCCATTTCCCGTTACCGCAAAACGCGCGCAGATTTGCAGCAGATTTTGTTTTTGACAATTACGAATGAAAATAAGCCGTATCTTAACCGGCACGAGCAAGGACGCAATGCCGATGGTTCCCCGCGCAACCCAAAATATGAGATTAATATTGAGCAGGCGGAAAAATTTGAATCCGAGCGCATTGAATTTTAGCGGACGGGAAATTTTGCGCCCGCTTTTTTCCATGATTCGGGAAAATCCGAATTTGCGCGGGTTTCCAAAATTTAGCGCAAATTCAGCGGCAATTTGCCGAAACGCCTAAAATCGGGCGGAATCTCCGCAATTCCCCTTTTAATGTTGCGGGCGGGGGCGGTTTTGGAGGCGGTTTGGCGGGGCGGGAAATTTTTGCGGGTTTGGGGTTTTGGGCGTGTTTGTGTGGTATAATGCGCGGACGTTGCGAAAAGCGGCGGTTTTGCGGGAAGCAGAAAGGGAAAAAATATGATTACAAAAACATTTTTGGGGGCGGGGTTGGCGGCGCTTTTGGCGGCTTCCGGCTGTTCTACCGTGTTGCACGGGACGCACGAAAAAATAGAAATCGTCAGCACGCCGGAGCGGGCGTTGTGCCGTTTATACCGCGAAAACAGCGGTTATCTCAAATCGGTGGTGACGCCGGGGGCGGTTTATATCCCGCGTTCCGATGCGCCGCTCAAAATCGTTTGCAGCAAAAACGGCTTCCAAACGGCGACGGTCAGCGCCTTGGCAACAACGGCGCATGGCGATATTGCCGGCAATTCCGGGCTCATTCCGCAGGGTGCGGCGGGGCTGGGCGTGGGCGTTTTTTCGCTGGTGACGGATGTCGCCAACAGCGCAAATTACGAATTGCCCGATACGATTTCGGTTAACTTAAAACCACAAAAGTAACCGCGTTTTTAACCGCATTGCGGTTTTCACCGCTTTTTCCCGCCGCCCCGATAAAGGCGGCGGAAAGTTTTTGCGGCGTTTCTTTAAGGCGTTTTTGGGGGCGAAAGCGCAATATTTCCGTTTGATTTTCCCCAAAACGGCGGCGGTTTTGGGACGGCGTTGCGCCGTTGCGCCGCGTTTCTTAAAATATTATTCGGGTTTTTCCGCCGGTTTTTGGGGGGCGCGCGGTTTGGCGGCGGTTTTGCGTTTTGCGGCGGATTTGGCGGGCGTTGCGGCGGCTTCCAAACGGGCGATTCGTTCTTCCATTTCGCGTAGGCGGGCGGCGGTTTGCGCCAACATTTCGCCGCGAAAGTCAAATTCTTCGCGGTCGGCGACATTGAGGCGGGCGAGAATCGCCGCCGCCGCGGCGCGGCTGTTTTTTTTCCATTCTTCGGCGGGAGCGTTTTGGAGCAATTCCGCCAGCCGCGCGCACAGGGAATTCATCGGGCGGCGGCGGAAAGCCGGAAAGTTAAGATGCGGTAGGGCGGCAGGAGCAGCAAAATCATGAGCGCTTTTGCCGCCAAATCGCCCGCCGCCCATTGCGCCCACGGCAAACCCGCCCCGGCAAAAGCGAGGGCGAAAAACAAAAAAGTATCCACAACCGAAGCCGGGGCGGAGGATGCCAGCGGCGGCAGCCACCACTTGGCGCGGCGCAGGCGGTGAAATACGGCAATATCCAAAAGTTGGGCGGCGGCAAACGCCGCGCCGGATGCGGCGGCGATTCGCCCCGCGACTAACGCCGTTTCGCCCGCGCCGTAAAAGTTGGCAAAAAACGACAATGGCGCGCCGATGATGAATCCCGCCAAAACTATTTTTTGGGCGCATTTCGGACCCGCCGCGCGGTTTGCGCAGTCGGTGACCAAAAACGCCAGCGGATAACTGAACGCCGCCCAAGTCAGCCATTCGCCCAGCGGAAACAGCACCAAAACATTGGACGCCGCCAAAACCGCCGCCATCGCAACCGCGCCGCCTACAAGAATTTTATCCGGCATAAACCGCATTTTATCTTTTTTCGCCGCGCAAGAATACTATAATACCGCTGGGAGGAAAAATGTTTTACGAATTGACCATGCATGCGATTAAACGGTTGCAACAGCGCGGCAAAAGCGCGGAAGGAATTAAAATGATTATGCGTTACGGCGAAATGCGGGAAGACAATGCCCTCATTTTGCGCAACAAAACCGTGAAGCGCGAGATTTCCCGGCGGCGGGCGTGGGTGGAGCGTATCAAGCGGCGCAGTCCGCGCGCCGGACGGCTGATTAAACGCATCAACCGCCGCATCGCCGCGCTGGACAAAATGCGCAATTGCGTTTTAGTTTGCAAGGAAGGAAAAGTGATTACGGTTTATAACCAAACGCGCCGCCGCAACAGGCGCCGCCGTTTTCGGCGTTAGCGCGGGAGGATTTATTTCCGCGTTTTCCAGCTTTGCCGCCGAAGTCGCCGCCGCCGCCGGAGGGCTGGCGCGGCGGCGGTTTTACGCCGCCCGCTACCGCGTCAGCAAAAAAGCGGACGGCGAGCCGGTGACCGAAGCGGACGGCGAAGTGGAAGAATTTATCGCCGCGCAAATCGCCGAAAAATATCCGAATCACGGGTTTTTGGGCGAAGAAAGCGGCGCGCGCGGAGACGGCGAAAATTGCTGGGTCGTAGACCCGATTGACGGGACGACAAACTTCATCCACCAATACGACCGCTGCGCGGTATCCATCGCGTTTTGCCAAAACGGGAAGGCGGTGGCGGGGGCGGTGCATGACATTACCGCCAACGAAACTTTTTCGGCGGCAAAAGGCGAAGGCGCGTATTTGCACAACCGCCGCATTCGCGCGGCGCAGGGAAACACGGTGGGGGACGCGCTTTTTATCGCCAGCGGCATATTGGACGGCGGCATGTGGGATATGATTCGCGCCATGTCCGCGCGCACTTCCGGAATGCGGCGGAGCGGTTCCACGGCGCTGGATTTGGCGTTTGTCGCCGCCGGACGGGCGGACGCGATGCTGTGCGGGCCGGTGCGTTATTGGGATGTTGCGGCGGGCGCGTTATTGTTGCGCGAAGCGGGCGGATTGCTCGCCGATTCGGCGGGCAGGACGACGTTTGCATTTGGCGAGCCGACCGCGCATTTTGCGGCGGGCGCGCCGGGCGTTTTTGCGGCGTTTGCCGCGGCGCTCAAAAAACACCGCGCATGAACGCGCGTTCCCCCCTAATGCGGCAATACGCCGGAATCAAAAAAGAATATCCGGACATGCTTTTATTTTTTCGCATGGGGGATTTTTACGAAATGTTTTACGCGGACGCCGAGCGGGCGGCGGATTTATTAAACATTACTTTAACCAAACGAAAAACGGCGGAAGGAGACGCGATTCCGATGGCGGGCGTGCCGGTGCATTCCGCCGACCAATATCTGGCGCGTTTAGTCAAAATCGGCGAGTCGGCGGCGATTTGCGACCAATTCGGCGAAGCGGACGGCAAAGGCCCGATGCGCCGCGCCGTCACCCGCGTCGTCACCCCCGGCACTTTGGCGGATTCCGGATTGTTGGAAGCCGAACAATCGTGCGTGTTATTCGCCGCCGCCGGCAAAGGCGAAAGTTGCGGTTATGCGTGGCTGGATTTATCCCGCAGCGTTTTCAAAGCCGGGATGTGCGCGCGCGGGGCGTTGGCGGATATTGTCGCGCGCGTCCGTCCGGCGGAAATTTTACTCCCCGAAACCATGCCGCCGCCTTCCGGCGGGGCGTTGAAATTTTTACCCGAATGGCGGTTTGGGCGGGAAGACGGGGAGCGGCGGCTGGCGGCGCATTTTAACGCGCAAGATTTGCGCGGTTTTGGATTGGACGGTGATTCCCCCGCCGTTGCCGCCGCCGGAGCGTTGTTGCGTTACGCGCAAGAAGCGTATAAAAAACCGCTGTCCGAAATCAAAAGCATCGCGCGCGAAGAATCCGCGGAATTTATCGGCATGACGGCGGCGGCGCGGCGTTCTTTGGAATTGACCGAAACGCTTTCCGGGGCGCGCGCGCCGACTTTGTTTTCCGTCCTAAACCGCTGCAAAACGCCGATGGGCGGGCGGTTGCTGGCGTATTCCCTGCACCACCCGATGCGCGTTTGCGCCAAAATCGTCTCCCGCCACGAAGCGGTGGACGCGCTGTGCAAAAGCGGCGCGGCGGAAGATGTGCGGCAAACGCTCAACGCCGTTTCGGATGTGGAGCGGATTGCCGCCGGCATCGGTTTGTTTTCGGCGCGCCCGCGCGATTTGGCGGGGTTGCGGCAGACAATGGCGGCGTTGCCAAAAATTGCGGGGGCGTTGCAGCCCGCCGCCCGCGCTTCCGAAAAAATTGCCGCCCTCGTCCAACAATGCGCGCCGCCCGCCGCCGCGCAAGCATTGTTGCAAAAAATGTTAGCCGCCGAACCGTCCGCGGCGGCGCGGGACGGCGGAGTCATCGCCGAACATTACAACGCCGAATTGGACGAGTTGCGCCGCCTAAAAAACAACGCCCGCGAAGGGCTGGACAAAATGGAAACGGCGGCGCGGCGCGAAAGCGGGATTGCTTCGCTGCGGGTGGATTACAACAAAATTCACGGTTTTTTTATTGAAACGCCCAAATCGCAGGCGAACAATGTCCCGTCCGCGTGGCAGCGGCGGCAAACGCTCAAACACGCCGAGCGGTTTATTACCCCCGAACTCAAACGGCACGAAGAAAAAGTGCTCGCCGCCGAAGAAAAATCCCGCGCGCTGGAGCGGGCGCTTTACGAAGAATTACTCGCCGCATTGCAGCCGCACATTCCGGCGTTGCGGTCGCTGGCGGAAGCGCTCGCCGAATTGGACATGCTGGCGTGTTTTGCCGCCGCCGCGCGCGCGTTGGATTGGCGGCGTCCGGAAATGCGCGATACGCCGGTCGTGCGGATTAGCGGTGGGCGGCATCCGGTAGTGGAATCGCAAACGCCCCATTTTGTCGGCAACGATTTGCGCTTGGACGATGCGGCGCGTCTGCACATCATCACCGGTCCGAATATGGGCGGCAAATCCACATACCTGCGGCAGACGGCGTTAATTACCGTGCTGGCGTGTTGCGGCTCTTTCGTTCCGGCGGAAAAAGCGGAAATCGGCGGTATCGGGCGGATTTTCACCCGCATCGGAGCGGCGGACGATTTGGCGGGCGGGCGTTCTACTTTTATGGTGGAAATGACCGAATCGGCGGAAATCATGCACTCCGCCGATTCGCACAGTTTGGTTTTGTTGGACGAAATCGGGCGCGGCACTTCCACCTTTGACGGGTTGTCGCTGGCGTGGGCGTTGGCGGAGCGGCTGCTGCTGCACAACCGCGCTTTGGTATTATTCGCCACCCACTATTTTGAATTAACGGAATTGGCGGACAAACAACAAGGCGCGGTCAACCGCCATTTGTCGGCGTCCGAACACGGCGAAGAAATCGTATTTTTATACCGCGTAGAAGACGGCGCAACAAGCCGCAGCTACGGGTTGCAAGTCGCGCGCCTTGCCGGAATTCCGGCGGAAGCGTTGGAGCGGGCGCATGAATTGCTGGAAAAATTTGAACGCGCCGAATCCGCCATGCCGCTGTTTGCCGCCGCCGACTCCGCCCCGCAAAAATCCGCGCCGCATCCGGCAATCAAAAAACTGCGCGAAATAAATCCGGACGCCATGTCCCCCCGCGCCGCCCACGAATTAATATACGAATTAAAACAAACCGCCGCAAAGAAAAATTAACTTAACTCATGTCATTCCTGCGAAAGCAGGAATCCAGACCAGCGGCGCAAGCCGCTCCCGCTTTGTTTGCGTTGTCCGTTTTCGCTTCGCGAAAAGAAATGGATTCCTGCTTTCGCAGGAATGACATGGTTTTATAGAAATAATTTAAGCGGCCGGCGGTTTGCGGTTTGCGTCAATTCCGCCCCCAACCGCCAGCCGCCAAATTCCCCCGACTCGTCATTCCTGCGAAAGCAGGAATCCCGTGTCGTTTGCGGCGTTTAGATTTTCGCCTTCGCCCGGTTTTGCCTCACGGCAAAAATTAACGACACGGGATTCCTGCCTACGCAGGAATGACGGCGGGGAGGAAAGAATTGAGCGGCTGGCGGCTGCGCCAATTTTGCCGCAACCGCCAAAAGGCGGCGGGGACGCCGCCGGTATGCATCCCAACGCTGGAGCGTAGGGACGAGAATGTTAATTTAATTCATGCCATTCCCGCCCCATTCGCACCCCCGTCCTATTCGCAACTTCACCCCGCTTACAACCCGCCCCGCCCGCAACCTGCCCCTCCGCCGTCATTCCTGCGAAGGCAGGAATCTTTTACTGATTCTAAAACTCCGCAAGAGATTCCTGCCTTCGCAGGAATGACGGAAAAAGGGGAATTGGACGGGAATGTTTTTAATACTTGCGATGTTTTCCAAAAAACGCGGCGGCGGTTTTGCGGCGTTATTTTTTGACGAAGTGCAGGGGGCTTTCGCCCGGCGGGGGTTTGCGCCATGCGGCGGCGTAGATGATTTCATAAGTGGCGCGCGCGCGTCCGTCTTTGCCGCAAAAAAGGCGGGCGTATTCGGCGAGCGCGTTTTGCCATTTTTGCCGTCCCATTAATCCGCGCGGACGCGCCGCTAATGCGTTGCCGCAACCCGCGCGGTGAATTTCGCGCAGGGCGTCCGCGGGGGCGCGGTAGGGTAACGATATGCGCTCGGTTTCCAATAC
>JBPCWY010000081.1:0-3207 GCA_051009035.1 Gammaproteobacteria bacterium | reverse complement strand
ATGGTGGGATGCAGGAATATCATCAGATTGCGTTTGGATTTGTTGGTCGTCTGGTAACGAAACAGGCCGCCGAGCAACGGAATGTCGCCAAGAAACGGTACCTTGTCACGCGTATCGTTGATCTGGTCATCGATCAAACCACCCAGCACCAGCGTCTGTCCGTCTTCAACCAGCACCGTGGTCTTGATCGAACGCTTGTTGGTGGTGATGTCCGAGGCACCGGTGACCGCCGTCTGGCTGACATCCGACACCTCCTGCTCGATTTCCATCTTGATGCTGTCACCTTCGTTGATCTGTGGCTTGACCTTCAGGCTGATGCCGACGTCCTGCCGCTCAATGGTTTGAAATGGATTGTTGTTTGCCGATGAAAGCTGCGTGCCGGTCACGAACGGTACGTTCTGACCAACCACGATTTCCGCCTCCTGGTTATCCATAGTGACCAGCGTCGGGGTAGACAGGATATTGTTGTCGGCATCCGAGGCGATCGCGGATAACAGAAATGCAAAGTCCACACCGTCGGAACCGAAGCGCCCGAGTGCCATCGTGAAACCCTGGCCAAGCGTCGTCCCGCCGGATGCAATCGTGCCCAACAATTGCTGGGTGGCACCGCCGAGGTTGGTAAACGCCGCCGGTCGATCATTATCGGTGCCGTCAACGGCAAAGTTCACGCCCAGTTCTGAGCTGTTGTTTTCAGACAGCTCGGCGATGATCGCTTCGACCAGCACTTGCGCCCGGCGAATGTCGAGTTGTTCGATAACCGCAAGCACGCTGCGCATTTCATCCGGTGGTGCAGTAATGATCAGTGCGTTGGTGTCCTCATCGGCCTGGATATCGACATTCGGTCGGTCGCTGTCCTGGTTGGCGCGGCGAATGATGGACGCGGTTGGGGTTTGTGGTGCGGTCTGCGGCAGTGGCGCACCACTGGCGTCAACCGCGGGAGCCCCTTGCGGTGGTGCCGCTGGCACTGCCCCATCTTCTGCAGCTTCTTCCGAACCCGTGCCAATTTTGGCTTGCCCGGCAGACACACCGGTCAGGATTTCCAAGAGGTCCACCGCGTTCGCATAACGCAAATAGACCACCCGTGTGTTGCCACCGGACTCAACCGGTGTGTCGAGATTCTCTATCAGGCCCCGCATGCGCTCACGTGCGTTCGGATCGCCGCTGAGCAGAATACTGTTGGTGCGCTCGTCCGCCGCAAACTGAACCCCGCCGGGGCTGCCAGGTACCTGACCCGCCCGCGATTGCATCGACTGCAGGATGCGAATGATTTCAGCCGCTGATGCATGGCTCAACGCCACCACTTCGATCTCATCGCTATCCGGCCGATCGATTCCGCCGATGATGTTGATCAGCCGCTGAATATTCGAACCACGATCCGTGATGATCAGCGTGTTGGTTGCCGCATACGCCGCCAGATGACCCTGCTGCGGAACCAGTGGCCGCAGGATGGGCACTAACTGTGCGGCCGGTACGTTCTCGACCTTGATGACCTGGGTAACGAGCTGGTCCGATGCGCTTGCGGAGGTGTCGAATGCCGGAACCGGACCTTGTTTGGCATTCACATCCGGCACGATCTTGATTAAATCGCCGCTGGGCACCGCTGCGTAGCCATGCACCTGCAACACGGACAGAAACGTCTCGTAGAGCTCATCCGCATTCAGCGGATTGGATGAAATGACTGTGACCCGTGCCTTGACCCTAGGGTCGACCACGAAGTTTCTGCCCGACTGGCGTGACACGGTCTGAATCAGGGAATGAATATCCGCGTTTTTCAGGTTCAGCGTAAAGGTGCCTTCTTGCGCCTGCAGGCGATCCGGGAGCAGACACGCGAGCAACAGCAGACACGCGAGCGCGGTGATCAGGTACTGGTATAGCCGTGTTTTCATGCAGGGTGCAGCACTGGAAACAGGCGCTGAGTGTAGCCGGTTCAAATGATTCATTCGGCTACTGTGCCAAAGAGATGTTAATCGGTACCTCGACACCGTCACGCAATATGGTGACTTCGAGGTTTTCGGCTTTAACCGCGTTACGCAGCGCACGAATGCCTTGCTTCTGGCTGTTGAGCTGGATGTTGTTGACACGGGTAATGACGTCGCCAGCGATAATTCCCTGGGCTTCGAGTATTTCAGGGTTCTGCTTGGGCGTGATACGGTAGCCAAGCAGTTTTCCATTTTCCTGATACGGCTCCGCGGAGACCACCCGGCCGAGCATTGATGGGTTGCGCGCCAGGGTGTCGCGTAGTGCGCCCGGTGTGGTCGGCAGCTCGATCGGCTGGTCGAGATTCTCAGTCGCCGCAACTCCCTGTTGGCTGAAGCCATCGTCATCATTGGCACCGGCGTCCTGTATCGGGCGCATCGCGGTCGGCTGGACGTTTTCGGGCAGACGCAGAATTTCATCCTTGCCGCGGTTGTTGATGATGACGTGATCCGGATAGACCGCCTTCAATGTGGTTTCACCGCTGATTTTGTCACCCACTCCGTAGGCGATTTGTTCTGACGAGCCGGCGCTGATGATTGCAATTGCCCGCTCCTGTGGCTGATAGGCGAACACACCGGCAAGTTGCAGATTCAGTTGCGTTTCCACAATTGGAGCCTCGACCTTTTTCTCTTCCACCTTTACGGGCGCCTTTGCGGCGTCGCCAAACAAATGCCCGGCGGCGATCGCATTTCCGAGCTCTGCGGGATTTGGCGCAGCCTTCGCTACCACGGTTGTATCAGGTGCCGGGGCACCGGTAACCGCAGCCGGTTGGGGCAGCAACTTGATCGTCAGCACGGCCAGTGCCACGCCAAGCCCAGCAACCAGCAAAGTGTTGGCCCAGCGCGGCAAGCGGGGTGGTGAATCGGCGTACAGCGAAGCAGCTGCCATCGCGCTCATGTTATTCAACCTGCAATAGTCGGAACGTGAACAGCCGTTGGTGCGGCCCTGCGTTCACAGCGTTCAGTATCGTACCCACGGTTAGTACCGCCGGGCGGCCAGACAGTTTAGTCGGGGCAGCCAGACAGTTTACCTGTCAGCCGCACAATTTCGTAAACCCTTCAAAAACAGCGCCATTTTCGCGGTCTGTGGCCACGTCGGGGCGAATTATTCCCGTTCGCGCCATCCGTGCGGACCACAGAAGCCAGCGAATCCCGCATTCTGACGGTTGCAAACTGCCACACAACATAGAGCACAGCCGGATCTGGTACAGGTTACTGCTTGTCAACGAGG
>JBPCWY010000080.1:0-2715 GCA_051009035.1 Gammaproteobacteria bacterium | reverse complement strand
CGGCAACCGCGCTGGTGCTGATGATGACCTTGCCCGGATTGGCGTTGTTTTACGCCGGATTGGTGCGCGCCAGAAACGCCGTTTCGGTCATGGCGCAATGTTTCGCCATCGCCTGCGTTGCGTCCCTGTTGTGGCTTGCCTGCGGCTATTCGCTGGCGTTTGGCGAAGACGGCAACGCGTTTATCGGCGGGCTTGGAAAAGCGTTTTTGCGCGGCGTTTCGCCGGATTCCGCGGTGGGAACCATCCCCGAATCGGTTTTTGCCGCTTTCCAAATGACTTTCGCCGTCATCACCCCGGCGCTGATTATCGGCGCATATGTAGAGCGCGTCCGCTTTGGCGCGGTCCTTTTATTCAGCGGTTTGTGGCTGTTGCTGGTATATGCCCCGGTCGCCCATTGGGTTTGGGGCGGCGGCTGGCTCGCCGAAAAAGGGATTATGGATTTCGCCGGCGGCATTGTCGTCCACACCACCGCCGGAATCGCCGCGCTTGTTTTCGCCGTGATGCTGGGACGGCGGCGCGATTTTAACAAAACTTTTTACCCGCCCCACAGCCCGGTCATTACCGGCATCGGCGCGGCGTTGTTGTGGGTCGGCTGGTTTGGATTTAACGCGGGAAGCGCGCTGGCGGCGGACGGCGGCGCGGGCATGGCGTTGCTAAACACGCACGCCGCCGCTTCCGCCGGAGCGCTCGTGTGGGTCGGGCTGGAATGGCGCAAAGCGGGCAAACCGAGTTTGGTCTCCGCCGCAACCGGGCTCATCGCCGGGCTGGCGACGGTAACGCCGGCGGCGGGATTTATCGGCTTGGGCGGCGCAATCGGGCTGGGCATCATCGGCGGGACGGCGTGTTATTACGCCGTGGCGTTGATTCGCCTGCGTTTGATGATTGACGACAGCTTGGATGTTTTCGCCGTGCATGGCTTGGGCGGCATTCTCGGCACGCTGCTTACCGCGGTTCTCGCTTCCGCGAGTTGGGGCGGCGGCGGTTTGCCCGAAGGCGCAAGCATCGGGTCGCAATTCGGAGTCCAATTTCTCGGCGTAGCGGCGACGGTGGTTTGGACGGTCGTATTATCCGCCGCAATTATTTTCGCCGTCAAAATCGCCGTGCCGTTTCGCGCGGACGACAAAATGGAAGGCGGCGGGCTGGATTTGACGGAACACGGCGAAACCGGATACCACTTGGAGTAAAATGATGAAATACATTACCGCCGTCGTCCGCCCCGAAAAAGTGGAAGAAGTCATCAGCGCGCTGCGTAAAGTAGATGTAAGCCGCCTGACGCTTAGCGACTGCCGCGGCGTGGGCGGCATGAACCAAACTTCCGAAGTATACCGCGGCGTGGAATACACCGTCCACTACCGCCTCAAAACAAAAATAGAAATCGCGGTCAACGAAGAATTCGTGCAGCCGACCATTGACACCATCCAAAAGGTATGCCACACCGGCGACCCGACGGACGGCGTAATTTTTGTAGCGGAATTGGCGCAATGCGTCAATATCGGCACCGGCAAAACCGGCAACGAAGGCATTTAACCGCAAACGCCGCCGCCCGCCCAAAAAGCGGCGAAGCGCGCCCTTTTTGCCAAACTCCGCAATATTTTCGTAAAATTTGCGAAATTTTTCCTGTTTTTTGCAAAATAGCGGCAAAAATTTTCCAATAACCGTTTTTTTGGGGTATAATCACCGCAAGAGGATATGATGAAAAGCGCTTTCCATGGAGTTTTTGCGGCGGCAATTCTTGCCGCAACGCTTGCCGCCCCCTCCGCTTCGGCGGAATACCCGTTTTACCCGCCCGCAAAAAACGGCGAAACGGGCGATATATTTTCCCCGCACAAAGACCGTCCGTGCATCAATCTGGACGAAAACGAAGCGGAGATTTTCATCAGCGGCCGCGCTTCCAGAGGGCAAAATTCCCTATTGCTCCGGCGGCGGACGGAACAAGTATGGATGCTCGGCTACGCCGCCGAAAACAACAAAAACACCTGGACGGCGGCGGCGGCATATGACAGCGACAAAGGCGAAGGCGCATTTTCAGCCCAATGGAAAATTAATTTTTAACCTCCCTCTAAATTGCGGTTAACCCAAAAAGTAAGCCGCGTTTTTTTTGCCTCCCCCCGCCACTTGTCCGGCAAAAACTAAAATCCCCCCATAATAAATTCCTGTCCCCACGCTCCAGCGTTGGGACGCATACCGGCGGCGTCCCGCCGTCTTTTTGGCGCAAACGGCGGAATTGG
Organism: Gammaproteobacteria bacterium; assembly: GCA_051009035.1. Taxonomy (GTDB): domain Bacteria; phylum Pseudomonadota; class Gammaproteobacteria; order Tethybacterales; family Persebacteraceae; genus Persebacter. The sequence continues at coordinate 487 of JBPCWY010000080.1, read as the reverse complement.
ACGCAAACCGCAAGCCGCCCAATTCTTTCCTCCCCCCCGTCATTCCTGCGTCGGGAGGAATCCCGTGTCGTTTGCGGCGGTTGAATGTTAGCCGCCGTCCGGTTTTGCACCTTGCTTTCGCAGGGGCTGGCTTTGCGGCAAAAATTAACGCCGCGAGATTCCTGCCTACGCAGGAATGACATGGGGGAGGAATGGCGGAATTTGCGGCTTACGATTTTGCGGTGAAAGGCGGCGGGGACGCCGCCGGTTTGCGTCCCAACGCTGGAGCGTAGGGACAAGTATAAGTTCTGTTATTCCGCGGTTTGTCCGCGCGATTCTAATACGCCGGTGAGCCAGTCCGGGTCCATGTCCGGCACAGATGACAACAGCAATTCGGTATATTCATGGTGCGGCGGCGAAAAAATTTCATCGCGCCCGCCCGCTTCTACGATGCGCCCGCGGTGCATTACCGCGACTTCGTCCGCAATCGCGCGGACGATGGATAAAT
>JBPCWY010000079.1:0-2538 GCA_051009035.1 Gammaproteobacteria bacterium | reverse complement strand
GCATGTCATTAATTTCGAATGGGGAACTATCGCATCAAAGTATGATGACATTTCCAAAGCGATTAAATGGACACACAATCAACTGTTGCATCGAATAGGAAATAAAATAAAAGATGCTCATAAAATCATCTTGTTGGTTGATGAAGCTGAAGCAGTTGTGGCCAATAATAAAGAGAGTTTAGTTTGTCTAATTGATATTGCACATCAGGCACGTAAATATGGAATTCATTTGATTATCACGTCTAAAAAACCTACACAAGATAATCTGCCAAATTTGGCAAATGAATTATCTAATAGGTGGGTTGGTAAAACATCAATGGATCAGGGAACAGTTAGTCGATTGATGGGTCAATCAATAAATATTAAAGCGTTGACCGGCGAAGGTGATTTTATCCATGTTGATAATGATGGATTAGAAAGATTTATTGTTGCACAATTAAGAAATAGTGATTTTGAGAAATTAGAAAGATTAGAGCGTCCAGCAATTGATTCTAATGGTGTAAACAGTTTGAAAAAAGAATCAATTATGCTACCTAAAAAGGGTCGTCCTGTTGGTGCTATTGATATGTATGCACTTGGTTATTATTTTCGTCTTGGACCAAATATATTAACTGCAAAAGATGCAAAAAATTTATTTGGATTCTCAAGATATGTACACAATCAATATCGTGAATATATAAAATTAATGGCAAAAGGATATTTAGCAGGGGGTGCGAAAAAAGGGGTGTAAATAATGCAAATAAAGGCATTTTTAGCCAAAATAAGCCATATATGGCAATATTCTATTTATTTACACCTATTTATTTGTAGGGGTATTTTATGAATTTTAGAACAAGCTCGGTTGATGCAAAATTAACAAATGTTGCTGAACATTCACGAACCAGTGATCTTTTTAGAGTTACTTTTATCATATCATCAATTATTTATATCATAATTGATTTGTGGATTTGGATTGATTTATTAAATAACACATTATGGTTATTCGCACCAATTATGATTGGGCTTTGCATATCAATTGCATATCCGTTATTTGCATATGGATTCGGCTATATTCATGCTAAACATGTTGAGTATAATCGCCAGTTTGATGCTATTCATTTGGTTGGATCCATTGCCGGTCAGTTATCTATGAGTTCTGGAACAATGGCGCAGGGATTCATGAGTGCTGTTAAACTTGGTCGAGAATTGGCAGTACCAGATAGGCAAGAAATGACTGAAAAATTACAAGAACTTGATTTGATAAAAAATAGAATTATGGCAGAAAAAGATTGGAATATTAAAGATTTTGACAACTGGCTAAATAACATTGAAGCTTTACCAGAACCATCTGATCCTCATGTTGGGACTATAATTAAACATATTGAAACGATTGATTTGAGTGGTACTGATGTTTGACATTATTTGTAAAATGTGATACGGTAATCTGGTATGAGATGTAAAAAACGTTCTTATAAGTCATTCAAACAGGCTATGAAAACAGTTAGAGCAGTGCGCGAAAAAAATATACAAAGTACAACCTTATGGCCTTATCGTTGTCAAAAATGCAATACTTATCACATTGGTAATAATAGAGGCCAATCGGGTATAGATATAGATGTATGGGAAAAAGTAAGAAAGATGCATAAGGAACTATTATGAATAAATTTAATAAACATACTGAGGAATTCAATGGAGGATTTGATAGGTTGGAAAAAGCAACTATTATTATATTGGTTGTTTATTCTATATTTGGGTTAAGTTGTATTGTATTTATTGGATGGGTTGTAGTCACATTAATGCGTTTCTTTGGTGTTATATAAAATATGCATTGCCCCCATTGTCAATCCAATACAAAAGTCACCAAAACAAAAGAACATAATATCAAAGATGAAACGACAAAGAATTATTTGCAGAAAAGATTTGAAATCGTTTTGAAACAATTGACATATGTCAGGCGATACAGAGAATGTGACGGATGTAAGAATGCATTTACAACATATGAATTTTATTACAATCCTAGTGATGGCCGAAGATTGGCTAAACATATGATGGAGATATTAAAATGAAAACTCATCATGTATGGTGTGACGATAAACTATATAGTGACATTATGATGAAAGATAATATCACAATTCCTTATTGCAGTGATGATTTGATTCTACAAAATGATACAGTATTTATTTCAGAGATGTATGAAGGGAAATCTACATCGCGCGTGACAACCAGAGTTGTCGCGTCAACAGAATCAAAAGACAATTGCACAATGCTTACTCTTATTAATAAGATTGATATGAAAGCTGAATTACTAGCATGAATGAAATCATAATAGTTGTTGATGATATTGATATTCCAATTATACGACATAGCCGTAATCGTCCTGTTATAAATGATTTGATTATTATTCCTTTTAATGATGAAAATAAAAATGATATTGTTGCTTCTGTTAAACGAGTGACATTATTCCTTGATAAGGACGATGATAAGGAGATGATTTTTATTTGGGCCAGTGAGGAACAATCACATCCAAAAGATGTAACTCTTGATATGATTGAATGGCTT
>JBPCWY010000078.1:0-6303 GCA_051009035.1 Gammaproteobacteria bacterium | reverse complement strand
CGCCACCATTTTTCCGTTTGCGCGACATCGGCGGCGATGGCGGATTGCAATTCCCGCATGCCGGTAAATTTCTCTTCCTCGCGCAATTTGCGCAACGGGCGGAGGGTCAACCGCCGCCCGTATAAATCGCCGCGAAAACCGATAATGTGCGCTTCGGTTTGCAAACACTGCGGCGCGCCGATTGTCGGATTTTTGCCGATACTGACCGCCGCCGGAAAAATCGCGCCGTCCACCCGCGCCGCGGCGGCAAAAATTCCCTCGCATACCGGCATAAACCGCAGGCGCAGATTTGCCGTTGGAAAACCGATTTCGCGCCCCCTTCCCGCCCCGCGCACCACCCGCCCGCTGAGCGTCCAAGGGCGTCCGAGCAACGCCGCCGCTTCGCCAAAATCGCCCCGCCGCAAACTTTCGCGGATGCGCCCGCTGCTAATCGGCGCGCCGTTGTCCGCCTGCAACGAAACCGCTTCCACCGCCGCGCCGCGCCGTTTTCCTTCCCGTTGGAGCAATTCCGCATCGCCTTCGCGTCCCCGTCCAAAACGGAAATTTTCCCCCACCGCCAAATGGCGGACATGCAAACGGTCAAAAATCATGGCGGAAAATTCGGCGCTACTTTGGCGGGAAAATTCTTTCGTAAAACGCAGTAAAAACAATATATTTACGATTGAAATGTGTTGTATTTTCTCGCGCATACCGCCGATTTGGCGGACGGGCAAACCGCGCAAAACCGCGAGCGGATGCGGCGCAAAACTGAGCGCCCCGCTTTCCAATCCGCTTTCCGCCGCCCGCCGGCAAATCAAATCCGCAAGCGCCCGGTGTCCCCGGTGCATGCCGTCAAAATTGCCGATGATGAGCGCCAGCGGCTCGCCCGGCGTTTTGGGAATATCGCGCACGATTCGCACGGGTGCATTGTAAGGGAAAATGTGGTAGAATAGGCGCGGCTTTCTTAAACAACCGACACGGAGAAAAATCATGGCATTTGAATTTACCGACCCGCCCTACGATTACAAGGCGCTGGAACCGCACATTGACGCGCAAACCATGGAAATCCACCATGGCAAGCATCACCGCGCCTATTACGACAAAATGGCGGCGGCGCTCAAAGACAGCGAAGGATGGATGATGGATATTAGCCGCCTGCTCGGCAGCGTGTCGTCCATGGGCTCCGCCGTGCGCAACAACGCCGGGGGATATTACAACCACAATGTATATTGGGCGTCCATGTCGCCGGACGGGGGCGGCTCGCCGCAGGGCGCGCTGGCGACTGAAATTAACCGCTCTTTCAGCGATGCGGACGAATTGAAAAAAGAAATGGCAAACGCGGGAGTCGCCCGTTTTGGCTCCGGTTTTGCGTGGCTCATCGTGCAAAACCGCAAGCTCAAAATCATTTCCACGCCGAATCAGGACAACCCGCTCATGGATGTCGTCGACGAATCGCACCGCGGCGCGCCGGTGCTGGCGCTGGATGTTTGGGAACACGCCTATTATTTAAAATACCAAAACCGCCGCCCCGACTACATCGCCGCATTTTGGAATGTCGCCGATTGGAAAAGCGCCGGCGCGCGTTTTGAAAAAGCGATGGACGAAGAAAAATAATTTCGTCCCGCGCCGGAATGAACCGCGCCTGCTTTACCGCAGTTGCCGCAGTCGCCGCAATTTTAGCCGCCGTTTTTTCGGGCGGTTGCGCCAATATGATGGTTTTGCCCGCCGCGCCCTATTCCGGGCTGGAAGCGCGCCCGGTCAAAGCGTTGTCCGCGGAGGACGCGGCGGGATATTTGGCGGGCGAAGGAATGGGTTTTGCGTTAGCGGCGGAGCTCAACGGCTATCCCGGTCCGCGCCATGTTTTGGAATTGGCGGACGAATTGGAATTATCCGCCGCCCAGCGCGGCAAAACGCAAAAATTGTTTTTGGAAATGCAAACCGCCGCCGCCGCACTCGGCAAATCGGTAGTCGCCAAAGAAACGGAATTAGACGCGTTATTTTCCGAACAACGGGCGGACGAAAATTCCCTGCACAACCTAACGGCCGAAATCGCCCGCCTAAAAGGCGCGTTGCGCGCCGCGCATTTAAAATACCATCTCATTATTAAATCCATGTTAACTTCCGCCCAAATCGCCCGCTACAACGAATTGCGCGGATACCACGAACACCGCCAGCATCATTAAAAACGCGCGGAATTAAATCCCCGCTCGTTTTTTGCGAAAAAATTTAACGAGCGCCATTCCCGTATATTTAACTTTTCCAAAAAGAAAACTCAAACGGAAATTTCGGATTTTCCATTTCTGTAAAAATGGCAATTTTTTCGCGGCAAGCTGCGGGAGAAATCGCCCGCTACAACGAATTGCGCGGATACCATAAAATCGGCGGCATCATTAAAAATGCGCGGAATTAAATCCCCGCTCGTTTTTTGCGGGAAAATTTAACGCGCGCCATTTCCGCAAAGACGAAAATCTTTTACGGCAAATTGCGGGAAATAAAAATGCGGAATCATCCGCCGCGCGATTTACAAACTCGGCGGCGGGATTACGGATTTGGGATTTGCCTTGTATTGGGCGCTTTCCGCGGCGGAAGATTTAGCGGGAGATTCCGCGGCGGACGGCGCAGCCGTTTCCACTTGCCGCAACAAAACTACGGACGGTTTGCGCGAAGTTTGCGGCGTTTTTTCCGCTCCGGATGCCGCCGGTTTTTCGCCGGACGGGGCGGATTCTTTCGTTGCCGCGTCTTTCGCGGCGGATGCCGGATTTTGTTTTGCCGTTGGCGCCGGCGATTCTTTTGCCGCAACCGGCGCGGAGGAATTTTGAGCGGCGGCGGCGGGTTGTTTTCCGTTGGCGGACGATGCGGCGGTTTTTTCCGCGGTATTGGAAGCGGCGGGTTGGGCGGGCGGTTGTTTTACCGGACGCGTGGTTTTTGCCGCAGGCGCGGATTTTTCCGCCGCCGATTTTTCGCCGGACGGGGCGGCGGGTTTGTTTGCCGCTTTGGGCGGAGGCGCATTGGAAGACGGCGCGGACGCTACTGCGGGCGGTTTTTTCGCCGTTCTTTCCGCGCTTTTGTCGCCCGATTTTTCGCCGTTTCGTTCCGCGTTTTTCTCCGGCGTCCGTTCATTGTCGGCGCGCTGTTTTTGGTAGCGGCGTCCGCCCCGCCGTCCGGAATGCGGGCGCGTCCGTTGCGCGTTTCCGGCGTTGCCATTGCGCGGACGCTGCCGGTCTCTTTGGGGTTGCGCGGGCTCCGTTTTTTCTTCCGGCGCGCTTTCGGCGGAACCCCGCCAAATTGAAACCATCTTCGCCAAGCGGGCGAAAATCCCGTCCGGCGGCGCATCGCTTTTTACCTCGGGGCTTTTTGCGCTTTCTACTTGGGGGCGCTCTTCGGGCATCACGGTTTTAATCAGCGGTTGCGCCGGAACAACATCCCGTTTTTGGAGGCGTTTTTGGATGTCTTCCGCGTGGCTTTTATCCGGCGGGCGCGCGGCATAACTCCCCCCGACCCGCCCCGCGCTGCGGATTTTGCGGATGCTAAAATCGGGCGGGTATAAATTTTGCGAAGGCGCGATTAAAATTTCGCAGTTGCCTTCGTCTTCCAAACGGCGCAATTCCACCCGCTTTTCATTCAACAAATACACCGCCGTATCCGCCGGCGCCTGCACCACCAGCGCGCTCACGCCGTTATCCAAGTGCTGGCGGATGTGGCGCAACAGGCGCAGGCCAAACGCTTCCGGACGCCCCTGCCGCCCCGTGCCGTGGCAGGTTTGGCATAGCACGCTTTGCGAATCTTCCACCGAACGCGAAAGCCGCTGGCGCGATAATTCCATTAATCCCAGCCGCGAAAGCGCAGTCCATTGAATGCGGGCGCGGTCGCGGCGCAATAATCCGGAAAAATATTCCTCCAGCTTTTTGCGCTTTTCTTCTTCGGTCATGTCAATAAAATCCACCACCACCAGCCCGCCGATGTCGCGCAGGCGCAAGTGGCGCGCAACCGCGTCCGCCGCTTCCAAATTGGCGCGCAACGCCGTTTCTTCAATGTCGGAGTGTCCGCGCATTTGCGCCGAATTGACATCCACCGCCACCATCGCTTCGGTGTTGTCAAAAACCACCCGCGCGCCCGAAGGCGTTTTGATTTCGCGCCGGTAAATTAAATCAATTTGCCGCTCCACATCGTCCGGAATCATCGCCCCTTCGCCGTCGTGGTAATGCAGGCAACCGGCGTTTTCCGGGCTAATCAACTCCATAAAATTTTTCAATTCGTGGTAGCTGTCGGCGTCGTCGCAAAAAATTTGGTCTTCGCCGGGGCGGTAATAATCGCGCACCGCCCGCATCATCAGGTTGTTTTCGCGGTAGATTAATACCGGGCCGCGGTTTTCGAGCGCCGCGCCTTCCACCGCCCCCCACAATTTTAAGAGGTAGGATTCCAAATCCCAGCGCAAATCTTCTTCCGGGCGGTTGAGCCCGGCGGTGCGGACGATAACGCCCATGCCTTCGGGGACTTTCAGCCCGGCGAGCGCCGCTGCAATTTTTTGCCGGTCGCGCCCGCTAATATTTTTGGCGAGAATCGGGCGGTCTTTCGGCGTGTTGGGCATCAGCACCAAATAGCACCCGGCGAGCGAAATGTTGGTCGTCAGCCCCGCGCCTTTTTTGTCCACATGGTCTTTTTTGATTTGGACAAGGATGCTGTCGCCCTCGGCGACTTTGTGCTTGCCGCCGCTCGCGCCCGGCAAATCGGGCGCGACATATCTTAACGGCAAAAAACCGTTTTTGGATTCGCCCAAATTGACGAAGGCGGCGTCCAGCCCTTCTTCAATGTGGGTGACGACCGCTTTGTAGATGTCGCCTTTTTTGTTTTCCCAGCCGGCAATGTCTTGCTCAAATCCGGTTAGCATGCCGCCGCGGACTACAATAATCCGCTGTTCTTCGGGCTGCCGGGTGCTGATATAAATTGTGTTCATAAGTTATTTGCTTTCTTGCCGGAAGCAAAAGCGCGTCCGCGCGGCGGCGCCGAAAATTTCGGTTCGCCGTATTTCGCGCGCGCGAAAAATAATACGCGGCATGCCGCGGAAACGCTTTCATATTCCAGCATAATCCCGCTCTTGGTTTTGGCACGGCGGCGGTTTCACCGTGGAATGGCAAACGCCATTGGTTTTTTGGACGGCAAAACGGCAAACCGCCGCCCCGCCGCCAACTTCCGCCATTATAAGATAAAATTGCGGTTTAATTCCACAATGGCAAAAAAATATTTACCCCCCGCCCCGGCGCTTTGCGTTTCCGCCGAATACGGCGGGCAGCGGCTGGATAACTACCTCGCCCGCGAAATGAAAGGCGCGCCGCGCCCGCTGATTTACCGCCTCATCCGCACCGGGCAAGTGCGCGTCAACAGCCGCCGCGCCGCCCCCGGATGCAAACTCGCCGAGGGCGACATGCTCCGCATTCCGTTTAATGTGTCGCTGCGCCCCGTCCGCCCCGCGCCGCCGGCGGAATTGCCCGTCCTGTTTGAAGACGGCGCTTTTTTGGCGGTGGATAAACCATCCGGCATGGCGGTGCATGGCGGCGGCGGCGTTTCGCACGGGGTGATTGAGCGGTTGCGCGCGGCGCGCGAAGCGCCGTTTTTGGAGCTTGCGCACCGCTTGGACAAAAGCACTTCCGGCGTATTGTTGCTGGCAAAAAAATCTTCCGCCCTGCGCGGGGTGCAAAAAGAATGGCGCGCGCGGCGGGTGCAAAAAATTTACCATGCCTTGGTATTTGGACAATGGCAAAAAAAAGCCGCCAAAATTGATTTGCCAATTAAGCGGCTGCACGGGCAAATCGCCGGAAAAATATCCGAAGACGGGCGCGCCGCGCTAACCCGCACCGCCCTGTTGCGGCAATTTTCCGCCGCCGCCCTGTTGGAAGCCAATATTGAAACCGGACGGACGCACCAATTGCGCGTCCACTTGGCCGCCGTAGGATTGCCGATTGCGGGAGACGACAAATACGGCGATTTTGCCGCAAACCGCCGCTTTACGGAATGCAGCCGCTTGTTTTTGCACGCCGCGCGCTTGTCTTTCGCGCATCCGCTCACCGGCGAAACGATGAATATTTCCGCGCCGCCGCCCGATGCTTTCGCCCGCATGCAAAAATCGCTGCAATGAATATCTTTCGCGCTTTTGTCGCCGTGGGCGGCTGGACGCTGGCATCGCGAGTTTTGGGGCTGGGGCGCGATGTGATTGTCGCCGCCGTTTTTGGCGCGGGCGCGGTAATGGACGCGTTTTTTGCCGCCTTCCGCCTGCCGAATACTTTGCGCCGCTTTACCGCCGAAGGCGCGCTGACGCAAGCATTCGTC
>JBPCWY010000077.1:0-12111 GCA_051009035.1 Gammaproteobacteria bacterium | reverse complement strand
CCAAAAATAGGGCGGGGGGTTTAGCGGTTTTCCCTGTCGTTTTTTCTCGCGCGGGGGCAAAACGCTGTCGCTCGGCCAAATCCCCGATTGCAAAGATTCGCGGTATTCCGGAGGCAATTTGGCGCGTCGCATCGCTTCTTGCGCTCCGGCGACATCGTATTCCAGCGGATAGTGGCGGATTTCAATGCCGCCCGCCCGCGCAAACCAGCGCGAATACCACACTCGCGGCGTCCCGTCGTTGGCGGGCATGCCCAGCGCGCCGCTGTTGTGCCAGATTTTTTCGCCGAGTTTTTGGGTGAACGGAATGCCGCCGTGTCCGGCGATAACGCCGTCAACGCCGAGTTTTTCCAAAGCGCGGCGTTTTTGCGCCGCCGGCGAAGAGGCGAAAATAAAATTGTTGTCGGTTTCCGCATCGGCGTGCAAAACCGCCAGCCGCCGCCCGCCAAAACGGATAATGCGGCGCGCGGGCAATTCGCCCAGCCAAGTTTTGTCTTCCGCGTTGATGCTGTTTTTGGCGTGCGCATGCCATGCGGCGGATAATCTTTCGCATACCGTGCCGGGGGCGAAACCGCAGCCGCAATCTTCTTCGTCCGCCGCAACGGCGCGTTCGCAATTGCCGCGCGCAAAAACCGCCCCGATAAGATTTTGCCGCGCAAACGCGCAAACCGCCGCGCCGTCCGCGCAATATCCCGCCAAATCGCCGGTGCAAACTAACATTTCCGGCGGCGTTTGCGCCGCTTCCAAAAACGCCCGCAACGCCTGCCAATTTCCGTAAACGCCCCCAAAAACCGCCATTTCGCCGCGGCGCATTGTTTTACGGGCGGGTGATTTCCGCTTTTTTGCGGAGTTCTTCAATGTGCAGCGAAAATTCTTCCGCCTGTATCGCTTGGCGCAAACGCTGGCGCATTGATTCGTCCAAATCCGGAACGGCAATCGGGCGTTTTTCCGCGACATAAATGATATGCCAGCCGTATTGCGTTTTGACCGGCGCATCGGCTAAATTTCCCGGCTCCGTAGCGGTAAGCGCCGCGCCGTATTCCGGCACAAGCGCATCCACGCCAACCCAGCCCAAAGCGCCGCCTTGCGCGCCGGAACCGGTATCAAGCGAGTGTTCTTGGGCTAATGCGGCAAACTTTTCCGGGTCTTCCGATACTTGCGCGTATAAATCTTTCGCCTGCGCTTCGTCCTTCACCAAAATGTGCGAGGATTGGTATTCGTAGCTTTTGTCAAATTGCGCCAGCAATTCGTCGTAGCGCGCCTGCACTTTGCTTTCGTCTAATGCGGCTTTGCCGAAAAATTCTTCCGCATAGGCGCGCCCCAAAACCGTTTGTTCGGCGACCGCCAGTTGTTCGGCGATTTCCGGTTTTTCGTGCATGCCCGCTTTTTTTGCCGCCTGCGCGATGAGTTCGCTGGTAATGAGATTGTCAATCGCCGCATCGCGTTTTGCGCCGCCGGAAGTGTAAATGCTGACGCGCGATTCCGGAATCGGTTCGCCGTTGACCGATGCGGCAACTTCCGCATCGGCGGACGCCGCCGCGCCGTTTTCCGCGGATTTTTCGGCGGTTTTCGCTTCTTCGCTTTCCCCGCAACCCGCCAAGAGCGCAAAAAAGCATGCCAACACGGCAAAAAAAGTAGTTTGTTTCATGGGGAGTTCTCCGGTGCGCGGCTTTTTTGCCGCAAAATTTCGTCCGGACAAAACGCCCGGACGGACAATGCATGCACGCCCAGCGAAGACAAATCGCCGAGCGCGCCGTAAACCATGCGGTGGCGTTCCAAGAGGCGGACGCCGGAAAATTGCGGCGAGACGATTCGCAGGCGGAAGTGCGCGCCGTTTTTCGCTTCGCGGTGCCCGCGGTGCAGGCGGCTTTCGTCTTGCAATTGTATTTCGGACGGGGACAATGTTTGCAGGCGCGCGGCGAGCAGGGCGGAGACGGCGGTTTCGCTCATTCGTTTTTCAGGGACGCGTTGCGCGCCAAATAAAAAACCACGCCGAGTAAAAATACGAAACTCGCCGCCGGATACGCGAAAGTTTTAATCCACACCCAATTTTCTTCGGAAACATTGCGAATCACCGCCAAGTTAACCGCGCCGAGCAAAAAAAACATCGCGGCAAGCGCGCCGGAAACGCGCCGCCACAGCCAATCTTCGGCGGTAAAAAAACCGCCCAGCAACGCGCGCGCCAGGTTTTTTTTCCAAATTAAATCCGCGCCGAGGAGCGCCGCGGCAAAAAGCCAATTCACCGCCGTTGTTTTAATTTGCAAATACGCGGTTTCGCGCAGGAGCAAAGTCGCGCCGCCGAAAACCAAAACCAACCCCGCCACCGCCCATTCCGCCGCGCCTACCCGCAATTTTAAGATTTTTAACAGCGCGATTTGTCCCGCCACCGCCGCCATCAACGCCGCGGTCGCCGTTTGGAAATCGCCCGAAAAATAATACGCGCCAAAAAAAACCGCGGCGGGCGCGAAGTTAATTAAATTGCGCACGGATTCTCCTATTCGCGCGGTTTGAGCGCAAGCGATGCGGAATTGATGCAATAGCGCAAGCCGCCCGGTGCGGGACCGTCGGGAAAAACATGCCCCAAATGCGCGCCGCAACCGGCGCATAAAACTTCCGTGCGGCGCATCAGAAACGAATTGTCCGATTTTTCCGCGACCGCCGCCGCCGCGCTTGGCGCGGTAAAAGACGGCCAGCCGGTGCCGGAATCAAACTTCGCCGTAGAATCAAACAGCGGCGCGCCGCAACAAACGCAGGCGTATTCGCCCGGCGTTTTGCAGCCGCAGTATTTCCCGCTAAACGGCGGCTCGGTGCCTTTTTCGCGGGTGACGCGGTATTGCTCCGCCGAAAGGCGCTCGCGCAATTCTTTGTCGTTTAACTCGGTTTTAGCCATCGGCGGGATTATAACATTTTGCGGAAAAAACGCCAAACCTCCAATTTCCTTAAAAGGGTAAAAATTCGGAACCCGCCCGGTTTTGTTTGCCAAAAGAAACGAGGGCGGGCGGGGAATAAAAACGCCGCAATTTTCCGCAGATTAAAAATCCCGAAAAAAGCGGGGCGGGCGCGGAAGTAAATTAATCGGGTCGGGAGTTTAAGATTTTGCGGTTGCCGGCTTCGTCCGCCGGGGAGATGATTCCCGCTTGTTCCATGCTTTCAATTAATCGCGCGGCGCGGTTGTAGCCGATGCGCAGTTTGCGTTGCACGAGCGAAATGGAAGGGCGGCTTGCCGACATGACCGCTTCCACCGCTTGTCCGTAAAGCGCGTCTTCTTCTTCGTCTCCGTTGGCGGCGGCGGGCGGCGGCAGGGTAAAGTCCACTTCGTATTCGGCTTTTTGTCCGGCGCGAAGATGGTCCGCCACGCGTTTAACTTCTTCGTCCGAAACAAAAGAACCATGCACCCGCAACGGCGCCGCCATGCCGGCGGGCAAATAAAGCATGTCGCCCATGCCGAGCAATGTGTCCGCGCCCATCTGGTCTATGATTGTCCGCGAATCCACTTTGGACGCGACTTGAAACGCGATGCGGGCGGGAACATTCGCTTTAATTAAACCCGTGATAACATCCACGGAAGGGCGCTGCGTTGCGAGAATTAAATGAATGCCGGCGGCGCGCGCTTTTTGCGCGAGGCGGCTGATAGTAATTTCCGCTTTTTTGCCGGTGGTCATCATCAAATCGGCGAGTTCGTCAATCACAATAACGATATACGGCAACGCCGCCGCTTCCGCGCCCGCTTTTTTGTCCGCTACTTTTTGGTTGTAGGAATCAATGTTGCGCGCGCCCGTTTCGGACATGATGCGGTAGCGGTTTTCCATTTCTTCCACCGCCCAATTTAACGCGGCGGGGGCGAGCGAAACATCGGTTACCACCGGCGCGAGCAAATGCGGAATGTCGCGGTAGGAAGATAATTCCAGCATTTTCGGGTCAATTAAAATCAACCGCAGTTTTTCCGGCGGCGACGCAAACAACAAACTCAACAACATCGCATTCACGCACACCGATTTGCCGGAGCCGGTTGCGCCGGCGACGAGCAAGTGCGGCATTTTCGCCAAATCCGCCGTTAGCGGTTTGCCCGCCGCGTCTTTGCCGAGCGCCAAGGGCAGCGCATGCCCGCCCTGCGCAAAAGAATCGTCCGCAATTAAATCGGAAAACGAAACGGTCGCGCGCCGCTGGTTGGGAATTTCCAAACCCATGCAATTTTTGCCCGGAATTGTTTCTAAAATGCGGATGCTGGAAATGGAAAGCGAGCGGGCGAGGTCGCGCGCCAAGCTGACGATTTGCGCGCCTTTGACGCCGGAATCCGGCTGAATATCGTAGCGCGTAATCACCGGTCCCGGATGCGCCGCCAATACTTTTACCGCAACGCCGAAACTCTCCAGCGTCTCTTCAATTTTTTGCGAATTATGCGCCAGCGTTTCTTCGGAAACTTCCGCGTCCGGGTCTTCGGTAAACGCGTCCAGCAATGCGCTCGGCGGCAGCGGCGTTTTGCCCGCGGCGGAATTTTGCAACGGCGCGGATTTGACCGGCAACAATCCGCCTTTGGCGGGGGCGGGTTTTGCTTTCGGTTTGGGCGGCGCGCCGGGCGCGGTTTTTTTGCCGATGGTAAAAACGGGCGGGGACAAAAAAGAATTGCGCGGCTTGGCGGCGTTTTCTTTGCCGGCTTCGTCCGCCCGCCGTTTGCGCGCCATCCGCCCGTGGCGCGCGTCCAAACCGCGTTGCATGCGGACGAAAACCGCGCAGAATACTTTTTCAATCCGTTCGCCGATGAGTTCAAAAAAAGAAAACCACGACAAGTTTGCCGCCAAGCTCCAACTGACAATCCAAATGCATAATAAAATAACGCACGCTCCGGTGTAGCCGAATAAACTTTGCATCCCGCCCGCGATTTCCGAGCCGATGACGCCGCCCGCATCGGACGGCATAAAATCGGAGTTTTGCGCGAAACGCAGTTTTTCCAGCGCCGCCGAAGATAAAATAAACAGCAGCACGCCCACCGCGCACCAATAACCGTTTAGCCGGTCAATATCGGCGCGCGCCGGACGCTCCGCAAACAGCGAATGCAGCGCGACAAACGCGATGAGGCACAGCAAATACGAAGAACGCCCGAGCGCCGAAATTAAAATGTCGGCGAGATACGCCCCGGCGACGCCGAAACTGTTTTGCACTTCCGCTTCCGCATCGTCCGCGCGAAAATCGGAAAACGACCACGCCGGGTCTTGCGGCGAATAAGTCAGTAAAGTCACGGCGAGCAACCCCGCCGCCGTCCAGCCGAAAACCAGCGCAATTTCGCGGGCGATGCGCCCGCGCCCGCGGCTAAACAACATGCCGCGCCGCGCCGCGGTTATTGGTATTCCCGCAACGCATCCTTCATTTTGCCGAAGATTTCGTCCAAATGCGTTTTGTCCGCAATTAGCGGCGGCGAAAAAGCAATGGTGTCGCCGGTCACGCGAATCAGCAAATCTTTTTCGTGGAAACAGCGTTCAAAAATATTAAACGCCCGCGTCCCCGGCTTGCCGGGAATGCCTTCCAATTCCACAGCACCCATAAAACCGATGTTGCGGATGTCCTTCACATTCGGCGAATCGCGCAGGGAGTGCAACCCTTCGGCAAAATATTCGGCGAGTTTTTCGCGCCCGATGCGCTCCATCAACCCTTCTTCCTCGTAGACATTTAATGTCCCTTCGCCCGCCGCAACGGACAGCGGATGTCCGGAATATGTGTAGCCGTGAAAGAAATCTATGTCGCCGTCTCCGCGCGAGCTTTCGGTAAACGCTTGGCGGATTTTTTCTTTGACAAATACGCCGCCCAAAGGCGCCGCGCCGCTTGTCGCGCCTTTTGCAAAAGTCAGCATGTCGGGCGTTACGCCGAAATATTCGGAAGCGGTTTTTTTGCCGAGACGTCCGAAGCCGGTAATCACTTCGTCAAAAATCAGCAAAATATCATGCGCATCGCAAATCTTGCGCAGCGTTTGCAAATATTCTTTGGGCGGGGGCAACACGCCGGTAGAGCCGGCGACCGGCTCCACAATTACCGCCGCAATCGCGGAAGCGTCATGCAAATTAATAATATTCAACAACGCCTCGGCGCATTCTTTGCCGCCGTGTTCGGGGATGCCGCGCGAAAAAGCGTTTTGCGGCAGATGCGTGTGGGGGAGGTGGTCGCATTGCAGCATTTGCCCGCCAAACCACAGGCGGTTTTTGACGATGCCGCCGACCGACATGCCGCCGAAACCCACGCCGTGGTAGGAGCGTTCCCGCCCGATAAATTTTTGTTTGCCGCCTTGTCCGGAAATTTTGTGGTAGGCGAGGGCGATTTTTAACGCCGTATCCGCCGCTTCGGAACCGGAGTTTGTCAAGAAAACCGCGTCCAGCGAATCCGGCGAATAGGCGGCGAGGCGCTCGCAAAAATTAAACACATCCGGATGCGCCAAATGAAAAGTCGGGGCGAAATCCAATTGCGCCGCTTTGGCTTGGATGGATTTGACAATCGGCTCGCGGCAGTGTCCGGCGTTGCAACACCACAAGCCGGAAGTCGCGTCCAGCATTTTGCGCCCGTCCGGGGCGTAGCAGTGCATGTCTTTTGCGCGGGCGATAAGGCGCGGTTTTGCCTTAAAACCTTTGTTGGACGAATAGGGCATCCAAAACGCGTCCATTGCCGGAAGTGCGGTCATTATTTTTCTCCTTTTCTTTTTACGCCGCGGCGCGCCGCCGCAGCCAATCCTGCAAAAGAATACCCGCCGCCCATGCGTCGGTTTCGCTTTTTTTCGCCCCCGCGGCGCGGGCGGCGGCGGTCGTCAATCTTTCGTCCGCCAATTCAACGGGCAATCCAAAACGCCGCGAAACGGCGGCGGCAAAACCGCGGCAAAAACGGGTCATGCCGTGTTCGCTCCCGTCCATATTGCGGGGTAATCCGATTAATAGTTTTTGCGGCTGCCATTCGCGCACATATCCGCCAATCGCTTCCAATTGCCGCGTCCGCCCGCCATGCGCCGCACCGAGCGGGCGCGCCAGACGGGTGTGCAAATTGCCGATAGCGATGCCGGTTTTTTTGCGCCCCACATCCAACGCGAGAAGAATCATGCCGAGATTATGCCCGAAAATACGCGA
The DNA here is from genome assembly GCA_051009035.1 of Gammaproteobacteria bacterium. Classification (GTDB taxonomy): domain Bacteria; phylum Pseudomonadota; class Gammaproteobacteria; order Tethybacterales; family Persebacteraceae; genus Persebacter. The sequence goes on along the minus strand of JBPCWY010000077.1, from coordinate 5,014 downwards.
GAAATATCAAGCCCGCCCGGTATCGGCGGACAAGCTTTTAATGTCAAAACCGAGCCGCCTCGTGGCTTCTTGCAAACGGCGGGGCGGGGGCATGTCAAAAATAATGTCGGGGCTGGCGGGGACGGCGAGCCACGCGTTTTCGCGGATTTCGGTTTCCAACTGCTCCGCTTCCCAGCCGGCGTAGCCGAAGGCAAAAAGCATTTTGGACGGCGCGCGGTTTTCGGCGATGGCGGACAAAATATCTTTGGACATCGTCACCCCGATATTGTCGTCAACGCGAATCGTAACATCGTATTCGCCCGGCGGGCTGTGCAAAATAAACACTTGTTCGGGCTTGACCGGACCGCCGTGCAGGACCGCGGAAGTTCCGCCCGAAGGCGTGATTTTGAGGGATTTGAGCAACTCGCGCACGGAGGTTTCGCTCGGTTTATTCAGCACCAGCCCAAAAGCCCCGTCGCTGTCGTGGCGGCAGACAAAAATCACCGATTTGGAAAAAATGGACCGGTCAAGGTTGCCCGTGGCAATCAAAAAATGGTTGGTCAGATTCATGGAATTTTCGCTCATTTCCGAATTATAACAAATTTGCGCCCCAAAAACGCAAAATCTACGCGCGCCAAAGCGGGAGTTTTTTTGGCGCCAAAATGTTTTTGAGACGCGCGTGCCGGGGCAGTCCGTTTTTGCCGTAAACGGAAGGCGCTTCGCCCCGAATAAGCGGCGATAAATAGCGGCGGCAAGCGGGCGTGATGCGGTAATTTTCCCGGTCGTAAAACCCCGCGGGGAGGGCGCGTTCGCGGTTGGCGATGTTTTTGAGCGGCGCGGTTTCCACCTTCCAGCGGTAAGAATCGCCCGCCAGCCGCCGGATGACCGGCGCCGTTCCGTTTTTACCCTCCGCCGCCAGCCGCACGGCGGCGGCACCCAAAGCGGTGGCGTGGGCGGCGTCCGTTTCCGAAGCGATATGCCGCGCCGACCGCTGCAAATAATCCGCAACGCTCCAATGGCATTTAAATCCGGCATCCTGCGCGATTGCGGCAAAATACAGCGCAACGCCGCCGAGTTGCGGATGGGAAAACGCATCCTTGGTTTTTGCGGCGGACAAAAAATTACCCCGCCCGTCCCGCGCGCCTTCCGAGACGACAACCACGGCATAGCCGCAACGGCGGACGCGGCGGCGCAATGCGGCGGCAAAATGGGCGCGGCGAAAAGGCGTTTCGGGCGGCACAACCAAAACCGCGCCCCCGTCTTCTTCCGCCGCCAAACCGCCCGCGGCGGCAAGCCATCCGGCGTTTCTGCCCATCACTTCCAAAATAAAAACCTTCGTAGAAGTCCGCGCCATAGACGCCACATCCCGCGCCGTTTCCGCCGCACTTACCGCAATATATTTCGCCGCCGAGCCAAAACCGGGACAGGAATCGGTCGCCGATAAATCGTTGTCTATCGTTTTTGGAATGCCGATACAGCACAATTCCCAGCCGTGCCGCTTTCCCGCGGCGGAAAGTTTTAACGCGGTATCGGCGGAATCGTTGCCGCCGTTATACAAAAAATAGCGAATCCGGTGGGCGCGAAATACCGCCATCAACCGCCGGTAAATTTCCGCGTCTTTTTCCGGCGGCGGCAGTTTTACGCGGCACGAGCCAAACGCGCCGCCGGGGGTTTGCGAAAGCAACGATTGCTCCGTTTTATTCTCCCGCCAAGTTTCAATTAACTCTTCGTGCAAAACGCCCAAAATGCCGTTTTTTGCGGCAAATACGCGCCCAATTTGCGAATGCGCGGAAGCGGCGGAAATGACCGCGGCGGCGGAAGTATTAATCACGGCGGTCACGCCGCCGGATTGGGCGTAGCACAAATTTTCCGGCATTATTTGATTTGCAGGGCGAGGATAATGCGGCGGCTAATGTCGGCGATTTCGCCTTCGCTGTCGGCGTTGAGCATGCGGATTTTTCCGGCTTGCGCGGCGTCTTCGTAATATTTCACAATCGGCATCGTTTGCTCGCGAAACACTTGTAAACGGCTGCGCGCCGTTTCTTCGTTGTCGTCGTCCCGCTGCACCAGCGGCTCGCCGGTTTCATCGTCCTTGCCCGCCGTTTTGGGGGGCGAAAATTTGACATGATAAATCCGCCCCGAAGCCGGATGCATGCGCCGCCCGCAAACCCGCTCTATAATTGTATCGTCGTCCAAATCCAAATTGACCGCCGTATCGGGGGCGGCGGGCGAAGCGTCCAACGCTTCCGCCTGTTGCAGCGTCCGCGGAAACCCGTCAAAAAGGCATCCGGCGCGGCAATCATCCGCCCGCAACCGCTCTTCAATCATGCCAATCACAATATCATCGGCGACAAGCGCCCCGGCGTCCATCACCGCCTTTGCCCGCAACCCGAGCGGCGTTTGGCGCGCGACATTATCGCGCAACATATCGCCGGTAGAAAGATGCGCTAGCCCAAAATGCGCGCAAAGCCGCGCCGCCTGCGTCCCCTTGCCAACCCCCGGCGGTCCCAATAAAACGATTCTCATAATTTTTTCCCCCTCTCGTATTGATAGTTGCGGATTATAGCGGAATTTTGGAAATAGGGGAAAAGCGGCGGGGGCGAAAAAATTTTAGTATTTTTTGCGAAAATGGATAATTATGGAGTAAACTTATACACAAGTTATGAACAAATCCGAAGCCAAAACGGTTTTGCGCTACCCCGGCGGAAAACAACGCGCCGTTAAGATTTTGTCCGAGTATATTCCTCCGGACGAATCCGAAATTTGCTCGCCTTTTTTGGGCGGCGGTTCTTTTGAGTTGTATTGCGTCTCCGTGTTGGGAATCCCCGTTTACGGCTATGATAATTTTTTGCCGTTGGTGGAGTTTTGGCAAACGCTGCTTTTTCGCCGCGAATTGCTTGCCGAAAAATCCGCCGAATTTTTGCCGGTTCTTAAGCGGGACGATTTTTACGAACTGCAAAAAACACAGGCGACATTGCCCGCAAAATTGGAGCGCGCCGCCGCGTTTTATGTTATTAACCGCGCTTCTTTTTCCGGTTGCACTTTGAGCGGCGGCATGTCGCCCGGGCATCCGCGTTTTACGCCCAGCGCGGTGGAAAGGGTGCGGCGGTTTCCGTCCGCTAAAATTAAGCCATTTTTTAGCGCGGATAAAATGGATTTCGCCGATTCTATCGCGTCTCACAAGCGCGGATTAATTTACGCCGACCCGCCGTATATTCTAAAAAACCAAAATTTATACGGCGCGCGCGGAAACGGACACCGCGGATTTGAACATGAAAAACTGCGCGATATTTTGCTGGCGCGGGGCGGGCGGTGGTTGCTTTCCTATAACGATTGCAAATATGCGCGGCGTTTATACAAAGGGCATGCCATGCTGACTCCGCGCTGGCGTTACGGCATGAGCAACGACAAAAACAGCCGCGAATTGTTGGTGCTTTCGGACGAATTATCGCAAACATTAAGTGATTTTCGCGGGCGGCGGGTTGCGGCATGACCGAAACGGAAGGCAAAACAGCCAGACAACAAGATGTTTCCGGCAATGCTCTGGAATACGCGGTAGCCATGCAAGTCGGTTGCTTTCTCGGTTCGCCGATTAAAGCGGACAATGTTTCGGAAAAAGCGCGCGAAGATTTTCATACGCAATCCGTTGAAGAGCGGATTTGGTTGATGCGCGCCGGCGGCGCGGGCGTTGCGCATGTCATGGAAATTGAAAAAGCCCGCTTAAAATTTAAAGCAAACAGCGCCGTTATTATGCAGCCGGACAACAAAGGGCGCGAAGGAGACCCGCGCGACATTTTGCTTTCGCTGGAAAAAGGGCATTTGGGTTTTTCCGTAAAACGTAAAAACGATGTAGAAAAAAACCAGCGATTGCAGAGAAATAATACGAATTTCGGAAAAATGTGGGGGTTGGGCGTTGACGCGTCCCCGCAATACGCGAAAGAAGTAGAAGCGGTTTTTAAGCGGGTAGACGCTTTCCGCAAAAAAGGCGCGGTGAATTGGAAAGATATTTCCAATTCGCACGAGAAAATTTATTTGCCCTTGTTGCAAGCTTTCCAGCGGGAATTTGAAACCCTCGCCGGTTCCCCCGAGGTGTGCGAAAAATTCGTATACTATGTAACCGGCGGCGCTTTTGATTTTTACAAAATCATGGCATATGATAAAAAAGCCATCGTGCAAGGATACAATTTTGGCGGGAAATTATCCTGCTATAGATTGCGTTTTCCAAAATTGCTGTTGTCCGTAGGCAGGCGCGACGAGGACAGCAAAACCACCATTGTGCTTACTTTTGACGGCGGCTGGGTGTTTAGCATGAGAATCCACAACGGGGACACCCGAATTGTGGATTCGCTAAAATGGGATGTCCGCCTGATAGCGCATCCGGTTAAAATGTACTCCCACCATATTATTTTGCCCTAAAATATTATTTAATTATGTTGACATTCCCGTTTTGGTCCGCTAATATTCATTTACCGCCGCTTTTCGGCGGGAAATGAAAGGACTGAAAAATGACAACCGAACAAAAAACCGCCCATTGCCCGCATTGCAATAGCGAGGAATTTATCGTCACCCAAAGCGAAATTAAATGCGTTCGCTTTTTGGCAACGGATAAATATCCTTACCGCAAAGAAGAGGAAATCTCTTCGGAAGGAAAAGGGTATGAGTCAATGGTTTGCGGCGGTTGCGGGGTGGATTTGAACGCTTCCGAAATTATTGAATCATTATTGGAAGGCGAATAATCGCCGTTAAAAAACGCCGGATTCCGGCTTTCGCCGGAATGACGGCGGGGGCGGGGTTGGCGGCGGGGCGGGCGGATGTCTTTCTGAAAACGGCGGGGGCGGAAAATTTGCTAAAAATCCTTTTGGGGACGGCGTTTTTTTTGGCGCGGTTTTGTGCTACAATCGGGTTTTACCGATTGGGGAATTGCCATGGGAAAATTGACCGATAAATTGCGGGACGGCGCGGTGATTTGCGCCGAAGGATATTTGTTTGAATTGGAACGGCGCGGCTATTTGTCCGCCGGGGCGTTTGTGCCGGA
>JBPCWY010000076.1:0-5253 GCA_051009035.1 Gammaproteobacteria bacterium | reverse complement strand
ATTGGCAAAAACCGGCGCGGGCGCCGGGCATTGCTTCAATTCAACACAAACGCATTGATATGTCCGCTTATTTCCTAAACGGTATTATATTCGGCGGATCCCCGGCAAGGGGGATTCCGTCTGTATTGAACTGAAGCGGAAGAGTTATAACATGGAAGTTTCCGGATTCGGCGGTTTTGCAAAAATAAATTTTTGCCCGTATTTTTGGGGCGAAAATCACTTCGGCGCGCGGAATTCCAGCGGGACGGCGCGCAATACCGCCGCGGCTATTGCGAGCCATGCCGCCGTTAGCAATAAAATATTTGCCCACGATATTCCCGCGTCCAGCAATGCGCCGTAGGCGGCGGGGCCCGCCGCTGAAAATAATACGACGAAAGAATGCGCTAATGCGCGCACTGCGCCTAAGTGCGCTTTGCCGTATATTTCCACCCATAACGCGTTGACGGACGATACGCCGATGCCCGCGCTTATTCCCATGAATGCGTAATACGCGAAAGACAAGCCGGGAAAATCCGCCCATACCGGCAGCAAGACCGCCGCAATTAACGGCAATAAAATCCAGCGGACGATTTGCGCGCCGCCGAATTTATCCACTAATACGCCCGCCGCCAAAGACGCGCAAACCGAACCGGCGGAATACGCCGCCACGCCCGCCGTCCACGCGGCAAAACCCGTATTTTTGTATTCCGCCAAACTGTATTGGTGAAAAAACAGCGCGGTAATCACCAGCGGCGGGGCGAACAACGCCGGCGCGGCAAGCCAAAAACGCGCATCGCGCAATACTTGCGCGCGCGTCCAAGAACCGTTTTTTGCCGCCGCCGAATCGTCCGCCGGGGGCGGCAAATGCGGCATGCCGCGCAACAGCATCTGCGCGAGCAGCATGACAAAAACAAATTGCACCAACGCCGCGCCGCGCCAAACGCCGCGCCATTCCAAATACAAAAGGGCGAACGCGACAAGCGGCGGCGCAATTGCTTCGCCGATGCTCATGCCGAGTCCGGCGATGCTTAACGATTTGCCGCGCGCGCGGACGGCAAGCCGCGCGGTAGTTGTAAATCCCGTGTGCGAAGACAAACCCTGCCCGAAAAGGCGGAGCATAAAAAACGCCGCGACAAGCTGCCACGCCGCTTCGGCAAAAGACAATGAAAGCGCCGCCGCGCCCAGCCCGAAAATTACCGCCGCCGCGTATTTTCGCAAATCGGAATCGTCAATCAGTTTTCCCGCCCACGGCAACACCGCCGCGCTCGCCAAAGTTGCCGCCGAATACAACACGCCGACCGCGCCGTGGCTTAATTCAAACGCGGCGCGCAGCTGCGCGTTAAACAGCGAAATAAAATGCGTCTGCCCGAAAGCGGAAGACAGGTTTAACAAAAAACCGAAAGCGACTGCGCGCCACATGCGGCGTTTATTTAAATGCGGCAATTACGGGCGCATGGTCGGAGGGGCGTTCCCAGCCGCGCGGCGCGGGGTCCGGCGCGCAAGCGGCGCATTTATTTTTGAGCGCGGCGGACACTAAAATTAAATCTATGCGGACGCCGCGGTTGCGGCGAAACGCCGCGGCGCGGTAGTCCCACCACGAGAAACTTTTTTCGGGCTGGTCAAACAACCGGTGCGCGTCGTAAAAACCTTCGGCGAATATTTTATTAAGCGCGGCGCGTTCCGGCGGGGACGCCAATACTTCTTCGCCCCATTCTGCGGCGTCGTAAATATCTGCGTCCGCCGGGGCGATATTGTAATCGCCGCCCGCCGCCGCCGCGCCGTATTTTTCTTTTGCATCGCCGAGGTAATCGCAAAAATCTTTATACCATTCCAATTTGTATTCGTATTTTTCCGATTCCAAATTTTGCCCGTTCGGCGCGTATACCGAAACCGCGCGCAACGGCGCGCCCGCATATTCCACGGTCGCCGCGATAACGCGCGCCTGTTCGTCTTTGGGGCGGTTTGGCATTCCCTTGACAATATCGGAAAGCGGCAGGCGGCTGACGATTGCCACGCCGTTGTAAGATTTTTGCCCGTAGTGCGCGGTTTCATAACCGGCGTCTTGCAATTCCGCAAACGGAAAAGTTTCATCCGCGGTTTTTGTTTCTTGCAGCAACAAAATATCGGGCGCGGATTGGGAAAGATATTCCAGCACATGCGGCAGGCGGGCGCGGACGGAATTGACATTCCAAGCGGCGATTTTCATGGCGTTATCCTTTGCATTAAATTATTTTCCGCGCGGCGTAATTTCCGCGCCGGGTTCTTCGGGTTCGTCGTCGGTGATTTCCGCCGGAAAACCTTCGGCGGTTATTTTAACTTTGCAGGCGTCTTCCAGACGGCGGATAATATTCGGCGACCATTCGCGCGCGCCGTAGCGTTTTTCGGCGTCCCGAAAAATTTGCACGAGCAGCGGCGACAATTCCAGCGGGACATTATTTTTTTCGGCGATTTTCTGGAACAGCGAAATATCTTTCACCACCAAATCCATCGTAAAATTAATGTCGCGGCTGCCGTTAAGAATTACCTGGCTTTCCGTTTCGTGGACAAAAGAATTGCCCGAAGAAATGCGGAACGCTTCGTAAGTTGTCGCCAAATCCATGCCCGCCATTTTGCATGTTGTTAATGCCTCGCACAGCGAAACGAGATTCGCCGTGGCGAGAAAATTGGTCGCCACTTTTAACACGGAAGCGGAGCCGAGTTCGCCGGTATGCAAAACGCGCCGCCCCATCGCGCAAAAAGCGGGGAGGGCGCGTTCAAAAGTTTCGCGCCGCCCGCCGGCAAAAATGGAAATGTTGCCGGTTGCGGCGCGGTGGCAGCCGCCCGATACCGGGCAATCCAGCGCATCGGCGTTTTGGGCGCGCACTTTTTCGCCGAGCCGCCGCACTTCCGCTTCGTCCGTCGTGCTCATCTCGCCCCAAATCGCGCCGGGCGCGAGTCCCGCCAAAACGCCTTCGGCGGATTCCATCACTTCCGCGCTCGCCGCCGGCGAAGGCAGGCAGGTAATCAGCATTTCCGCGCCCGCCGCCGCCGCTTTGGGCGATTCCGCCCACTGCGCGCCCCCGTCCAACAACGCTTGCGCCGCGTCCTTATTCAATTCATGCACGGACAGCGCATGCCCGTTGCGCAGCAAACTTCCGGCAAGCTTGCTCCCGACATTCCCCAGCCCGATAAATCCGATTTTCATGGCGTTTCCTTTCCCCAAATTCCAGAATTTAAAAAGGATTATATTAGTTATTGCCGCAAATATGCCGCCCGGAACCTATTTTTTAACAATAGCGGCGGGAACCCCGTTTTTGGGGAAATCAAGGGGAAAGAAAAAAAGAAAGTTATATTTAATAAAGCGCTTGCGGGATGCAAGAAAAAATAAACGGCGGGGCGGCGGGGCGGTTTAATATTTTTCCGCTCCCGTATATTTTTGGGAGCGAAAAAAAACGCGCCGTCCGCCGCCTTGCATGCCAAAAAACTTTCTTAAACTTTTGGCGCGCCGGAAAATACGCGGCGCACCATTGGTTCAAAAAATTCCAGCGGTTTGGATTGGAATGCCGGGTCAAAACAATTTTGGTCGTATTCTTCGCAAAAACGGACGGCGTCTTCAAACCACGGATTGTCGCGGAACCGGTCGCGCGCGTTTTGGTCGCCGCCGGTCAAGTGCGCGTAATAATACATTTGGAAAACGCCGTGGTATTTTACAATCCAATAAGTTTTGTCCGAAACATACGGGCGCAACACCGCCGCCGCCATTTCGCTGTGCGAATAGGGCGCGAGTTCGTCCCCGATGTCGTGCAGCAATGCGGCGACGACGACTTCGTCCGGTTCGCCGGCGGCGTGCGCGCGGGTCGCCGATTGGAGGGAGTGTTCCAGCCGCGATACTTGGTAGCCGCCCAGCGAATCCGCCAATTTGCGCAGCGCGTCCAGCAGCCGCTCTGGCAACCCTTTTGCGTATTCCGCTTCCAGCCGCTCCAAGAGTTCGTAATCTTCGCGCGTGCCGTCTTTCATTTGGGTAAAAGATACCGTTTCCATGTTTTTGCCTCCCGCCCTTTTCGGCGTTGTTTTTAATACTCCGCATTATACCGCAATTTTTCGCGCCGAAAAAAAACCATTCTCGCCCCCGACATTTGTCGGGGGCGTCTGACGGCGACGAAGTTTTACTTCGCCACTGACTGTAATTTACCGTCTTAAAATACGGTCACTGCCGCAGTAAACTGCGGCGGGGTAGAAACGCCCCCGACAAATGTCGGGGGCGAGAAAGACAGGGCAAAAAGCCAAGCTGTTAGCGATTATGTGGGAAATGTCTTGCATCGTTCGCTTAGGCGTCCGTGTTTGGCATGATGGGGCGCGTAAAGCTGCGGTCATACCGCAAGATGCACTTATTAGACTTTGCGACTTCGTATGCGTCCAAGCATTCTTGATCATCCCACATCCGCGCGCGATAGGCTTCGTAATCTGCCAAGCTGTCGAAAGAAAAATGGCAGTACGCAATGTCGTTGGGCCCTTCAAAAGGCAAATGATAGCCGTGATGTACGCCACCCAATTCTGGGACCTTGCGCAGCCAAAACCGTGCATAGGCTTCAAACTCAGGGAGTTTGTCCGGGTCAATTTCGTATCTGACTGTGCAAGAGATCATGACTTACTTCTTCTTGCCAAAGCCGCAAGATTCTTTTTAGCCCATTCGCACACATCTCCGCCAGCATATGGAATTCCTTTAAATGTCTGCTGCTTATCCGCGCATCCCACCATCGCGGCGGTGAAAAGCGTAAACAAAACGGCTCTGATTTCTGTTTTCATTGGATTTCTCCTTTTCCGCCGCTAAAAGTTGGCGGTTAGCGAAATTATACCCGATTTCCGCCAAACCAAATTTTCGGGCAAAAAAACTGCAAAATCTGCCCGCCGCCGCCAAAATAAAAGCATTCTCGCCCCTGACATTTGTCGGGAGCGTCTGACGCACTAAATTTCGGAAAACTTACACTATTTTTTGGAAAAACAACGCAACGGAAAGATTAATTTCCGCTGTGTTTTGTCCAAAAACGGACAAAATCCGCGCGAAAATGCCAAAAAATTCCGCCCAAATCATTCCAAAAATTATCCCGCCCGCAAACCGCCGTTGACATGCAGCGTGTGTCCGGTGATGTAAGACGCCGCATCGGACGCCAAAAAGAGGGCGGCGGCGGCGATTTCTTCGGGCTTGCCGATGCGCCCCGCCGGAATTTGGGCGGTGATTTTTTCGCGCGCCGATTCCGGCAAATCCGCCGTCATGTCGGTGGCGATAAATCCGGG
>JBPCWY010000075.1:0-7891 GCA_051009035.1 Gammaproteobacteria bacterium | reverse complement strand
TAGTAGCAAACGCCGATTGTTGGGCATCATTGTATGCGGCGTTTTTTCTTGTTATTGATTCTGGATTTTTTAAATTTATAAGATTCCTGTTTTTTATTGCGGGAATATTAGGTTATTTAGATTCCCGCTTTCGCGGAAATGGGAAGCATGGTATAATTAAATTCATGCAAACGGGGCATATTGATTCTTTTGTCGGGGAGACGCCGCTCGTGGAGTTGCGGCGGTTGGGGCGCGTTCATGGGTGCCGCGTTTTTCTTAAGATGGAGGGGAATAATCCCGCCGGGTCGGTGAAGGACCGCCCCGCGCGCAGTATGATTTTGCGGGCGCAGGAGCGCGGCGATATCCGCCCCGGCGATTTGCTCGTGGAAGCGACGAGCGGCAATACCGGAATCGCGCTGGCGATGATTGCCGCCGCGCTCGGCTACCGCATGCGTTTGATTATGCCCGCCAACCAAACCGAAGAACGCAAAATCAGCATGCGCGCTTACGGCGCGGAATTAATTCTCGTCTCGCGCGAGGAAGGCATGGAAGGCGCGCGCGATATGGCGGCGGATATGGGGCGGCGGGGGGACGGTTTCGTGCTTGACCAATTCGCCAACAAGGATAATCCGGCGGCGCATTACGAAGGCACCGCGCCCGAAATTTGGCGCGCGACCGAAGGCAACATTACGCATTTTATTTCCAGCATGGGGACGACCGGGACGATTACCGGCTGTTCGCGTTTTTTTGCCGAGCAAAATTCCGGCGTGCAAATTGTCGGCGTGCATCCGGCGGAAGGCGCGCAAATTTCCGGCATCCGCAAATGGCCCGAAGCGTATATCCCGCGCATTTACGATTCTTCGCATGTCTCGCGTATTGCGGAAGTCACGCAACCCGACGCCGAAGATACGATGCGGCGGCTGGCGAAAGAAGAAGGAATTTTTTGCGGCGTGTCGTCCGGCGGCGCGCTTTGGGTCGCGTTGCAAACCGCGGCGGAATCGAAAAACGCGCTGATTGTTTCCGTCGCCTGCGACCGCGGCGACCGTTATTTATCTTCCGGAGTATACGCATGAGCGAAACGGTGTTGGCGTTTGACATTGAAACGATTCCCGATACGGACGCGCTGCGCGAAATGCGCGGTTTTTCCGCCGACATTTCGGAAGAAGAGGTTGTGGAGATGGACGCGCGTTTGCGGCGACAGGAAAACAAAAGCGATTTTTTGCCGCCGCATTTGCACCGCGTTGCGGTAATTTCATGCGTTGCGCGTTATTTTGGCGGCGGCGAAGAAACGCTAAAAATTTCTTCGCTCGCGCCGCCGGAATATGACGAAAAAACGATGGTGGAAACTTTTTTTCGTATCATAGACAAGCGGACGCCGCGGCTGGTGTCGTGGAACGGGGGCGGTTTTGATTTGCCGGTATTGCATTGGCGGGCGATGAAATTCGGAATCGCCGCGCCGCGTTATTGGCAAATGCACGGGGAGGATTCTTCCGGCGACAAATTTCGCTGGAACAATTACACGAGCCGCTACCACGAGCGGCATTTGGATTTGATGGATATTTTGGGCATGTACCAAACGCGGGCGGGGTTGAACGATGCGGCGCGGTTGTGCGGTTTGCCGGGCAAAATCGGAATCGGCGGGGGCGCGGTTTGGGACGCTTGGCGGGCGGGCAAAACGGAAGAGATTCGCCGCTATTGCGAAACGGACGCGCTGTTGACTTATTTGCTGTTTGCGCGTTTTCAATATTTTCGCGGCGGTTTGAATTCCATCGCGGAAGAATACGAAACCGTCCGCGCGTGTTTGGACGAAGAACGCTGGGCGGAATTTTTGGCGCAGTGGCGTTGCGATTAATTCCGGGATATTGGCCGGTATATGTTCCGGCCGCCGCGTCTTTTTTGGGCGCATTATTTTTTTACGCGATGCCGGACGGCGCATGGCGCGCTATTTTTGCGGAGCGGTGGTCGCTTTTGCATTTTACCGCCGCGCCGTTTATTCATGCGGGGTTGCCGCATTTTTTGTTAAATGTCATGGGGCTGCATTTTATCGGCGGACAAATGGTTTTGCCGCTTGTCGGGGCGCGGCGTTTTACCGCGCTTTTTGCGCTTGCCGCGGCGTGCGGCATTGCGGCGAATAACATATTCGGCGGCGGCGTTCCGGCGGTCGGAATCAGCGCCGCCGTTTTGGGCATGCTTTCGTGTTCGTTATACCGCTTCGGGCGCGCGCCGGTCAAGCTTTTGTTGATTAATGATTTACTGCGCATGCGCCCGTTTCCGCTGTGGAAGGCGGCGGCGTTTATGGCGGCGTTGGATGTCGCCGGAATTATTTTCGGCTGGACCTTATTCGCCCACTGGGCGCACTTGGCGGGTTTTGCCGCCGGGGGCGTTTGGGGCTGGTTTGCATTCCGCCGCCCAAACCGCCGCCGCTGGAGGGTGCATTAAAATATTTAACAAAAACGGGCGGGGCGGAATATCCAAAAATCCAAACGGCGTAAAATGCGGCGCAATATTAAATATTAATCCGGCGGGAGATTAAAAAAAAGGCGCGCCGAAGCGCGCCTTAGGGGGACCGCAAAAATTATTTCGGCTGCGGGACAACGCGCAAATACGGCTTTTTCGCATCCCATCCTTGCGGGAAGCGTTTTTTGGCGTCTTCGTCCGACACCGCCGGGACGATAATGACATTTTCGCCGTTTTTCCAATTCACCGGAGTCGCCACTTTGTGGTTTTCGGTGAGCTGGATGCTGTCAATCACGCGCAACACTTCTTCAAAATTGCGCCCCGTGCTCGCCGGATAGGTGAGGGTCAGGCGCACTTTTTTATTCGGGTCAATAATGAAGACGGTGCGGACGGTCAAAGTATCGTTGGCGTTCGGGTGAATCATGCCGTAGAGATTGGACACCTTGCCGTCTTGGTCGGCAATCATCGGAAAATTGACGGTATGCCCCTGCGTTTCGGCGATGTCCGATTCCCACTTTTTTTGGTCGGAAGCGGAATCCACCGAAAGCGCCAGCACTTTCACCTTGCGGCGGTCAAATTCGCCCTTGAGGCGCGCCACCTCGCCGAGCTCGGTCGTGCAGACCGGCGTAAAAGTTTTGGGGTGCGAAAACAAAACGCCCCACGAGTCGCCCAGCCAGTCGTGGAAATTAATCTCCCCGTCCGTGCTGTCCTGGGTAAAATCGGGCGCAATATCGCCAAGCCGTATGCTCATAGCAGTTTCTCCAATGGAAAATAATAATCGCCAGTATACATTGAAAAAAAGCATAAGTCAACCCCTTTTTATCATTTTTTCATATTTTAATTAAAAAATGCGCCGCACCGCCAAAAACCGCTTTTTTCCGCCGTCCGGGGTTTTTTGCCCCGTCCGCGCGCTTTTTCCGCGCGCCGGACGCCGCCCAAATTCCCCCGAAAGCGCGCCGCCGCGTTATAATACGCCGCCGCTGTTGTAGCTCAGCTGGTAGAGCAACTGATTCGTAATCAGTAGGTCGGAGGTTCAAATCCTCTCAACAGCAACCAAATTTTGCCGCCGCGCCTGCTTTTTTACCGCATGAAAACGCCCCCCGCCCGCCCGCTTTCGCTGGACGATTTTGATTACGCCCTGCCGCCGGCGCAAATCGCCCAAACGCCGCCTCCCCGCCGCAGCGGCGCGCGGCTGTTGGATGTGCGCGGAAAATCGCCGCGCCCGCGCCGGTTTCAGTCGCTTCCGGGATTGTTGCGCGCCGGGGATATTTTGGTGTTCAACGATTCCAAAGTCATCCCCGCGCGTTTGCAGGGGGCGAAAGAAAGCGGGGGGCGGGCGGAGATTTTTGCCGAGCGTTTTTTGCCCGATGGCGAAGTATTGGCGCAAGTGCGCGCCGCCAAACCGCCCCGCCCGGGCGCGGTCCTAAACGCCGCCGGACGGTTTGTCGTCCAAGAAAAAACAGCGGACGGGTTTTACCGCTTGCGGGCGGAAACGCCAAACGGCGCGCCCGTCCCCGCCCGCCCCCGTTTTTTGCGGCGGGGAATCACCCCCCTGCCGCCCTACATTCGCCGCGCCCCGGACGAAAACGACAAACGCCGCTACCAATCGGTTTTTGCGCGCCATCCCGGCTCGGTCGCCGCGCCGACTGCAAGCTTGCATTTTGACGCGGCGATTTTGCAAACGCTGGCGCGGCGCGGCATTGAAACGGCGAAAATTACCCTGCACATCGGCGCCGGAACTTTTTTGCCGCTGCGCCGCGGTTTGCAATCGCGCTTGCACGCGGAGCGTTACCGCATTTCCGCCGCCGCCGCCGGACGCATCAATGCCGCCAAAAAACGGGGCGGGCGCGTCATCGCCGCCGGAACGACGGTTTTGCGCGCGCTGGAATCGGCGGCGGACAACAACGGCGTTTGCGCCGCGGAAGCGGAAACCGAATTATTTATCAAACCCGGATATTGTTTTCGCGCCGCCGATATATTGCTGACAAATTTTCATTTGCCGCGCTCGTCCCTGCTCGTTTTGGCGTGCGCGTTTGGCGGGCGGCGGCGGGTATTGGCGGCATGTTGCTTTGCCGTGCAAAACAAATTTCGTTTTTACACTTACGGAGACGCGATGCTGCTTTCGCGCGCGGCGGGTTAATGCAATTTAATATTTCCGCCGTTTGCGGGGCGGCGCGCGCCGGACGGATTTTTACGCCGCGCGGCGAAATCCAAACGCCCGCATTTATGCCGGTCGGTACTTTGGGCGCGGTTAAATCTATTTCGCCGCCGGAACTCGCCGCGCTCGGTTTTGATATTATGCTCGCCAACGCGTTTCATTTGTGGCTGCGCCCCGGCGCGGATATTATCGCGGCGCACGGCGGATTGCACGGGTTTGCCGGATGGCGGCGTCCGATTTTGACCGATTCGGGCGGTTATCAAATTTTTAGTTTGCGCAAACGGCGCACATTGACCGAAGACGGCGCGCTGTTTTTTGCCCCCCACAACGGCG
The DNA here is from genome assembly GCA_051009035.1 of Gammaproteobacteria bacterium. Taxonomy (GTDB): domain Bacteria; phylum Pseudomonadota; class Gammaproteobacteria; order Tethybacterales; family Persebacteraceae; genus Persebacter. The sequence goes on along the minus strand of JBPCWY010000075.1, from coordinate 2,964 downwards.
AAAAACGCATGCTCACTCCGGAATTATGCATGCAAATTCAACGCGATTTGCGCTCCGATATTGTCATGCCGCTGGACGATTGCACCGCGCCGGATTGCGGCCGCGAAGCCGTGCGCGATTCTATGCAACGCTCCATGCGCTGGGCGCGCCGATGCAAAACCGCGCACGGCGATAATCCGGCGGCGTTGTTTGGAATCGTGCAGGGCGGAATACATTTAGATTTGCGTGCCGAATCCGCCGCCGCCTTAACCGATATTAGTTTTGACGGCTACGCTATCGGCGGTTTGGCGGTGGGCGAATCCAAAACGGCGATGGCGGAAACAATCGCCGCCACCGCCGCCGCATTGCCCGCCGACCGCCCGCGTTATTTGATGGGCGCGGGAACGCCGGGCGACATCGCCGGCGCGGTGATTAGCGGCATTGACATGTTTGACTGCGTCCTGCCGGCGCGCAACGCCCGCAACGGGCATTTATTTACAAGCGGCGGCGTGTTGCGCATGCGCAACGCCCGCCACCGCCGCGACTTGTCGCCGCTCGACGAAAACTGCGCTTGTCCGGTATGCCGCGCATTTTCGCGCGCGTATTTGCACCATTTATTGGCGGTCAACGAAATGCTCGCGGCGCGTTATATGACGCTGCATAATCTGGCGCATTACCGCGGCGTAATGCAAAAACTGCGCGCCGCAATTATAAAAAATAATTTGCCCGCTGTTGCAAGCGAAATAAAATCGCTGGAAGGCGCGGACGCGGCATGATTTTTTTGGCGTTGTCCGCCGCCGATTAAACTTAAACAAAAACGGGTCTTTCAATTTTTTTCCATTCCCGCAAAACGGGAATCTTTTTGCAAATTGCAGTATAAAAAATTTCGCCCGTTTCTCCCCCGCCCCGTCATTCCCGCGAAGGTTAGTATTTCTCTTTCTCGCCCCCGATTAAAATCGGGAGCGAGCATGAGTATTAAAAAAACATGTCATTCCTGCGAAGGCAGGAATCCATTTCTTTTCGCGAATCGGAAATTTTACCGCAAACGGGTATGGAGCGGCTTGCGCCGCTGAACTGGATTCCTGCTTTCGCAGGAATGACATGAGTTTGAAACGGCGGCAAAATTAACATTTCCCCGCCCCAAAAATAAAATCCCCGCGCGGGATTAAAAAAGAAAACGGCGCTTGCTTTGGGCGTTATAATTGCGGCATGGCTTCCGCTGTTATTCCCCTGCAACAAATCGCCGCCGATGCGGCGCGGCGCGGTAATGTTGTTTTTGTCCGCTTGCTTTCGCTGTGTCCGATGTTGGCGGTTTCGGTTTCGGTTTCCGCCGCCGCCGCTTTGGGCGCGCTGACTTTGGCGGTGATGGCGTTTGCCGGAGCGGGAGTGGCGGCGATGCGGCGGCATGTCCCGGAAAGCGTCCGCTTGCCCGTTTTTATGTTGTTGGTCGCGGCGTTGGTCGCCGCCGCCGATATTTGCATGGAAGCCGCCGCGCCCGAAATGCACCGCCGTTTGGGAATTTTTTTGCCGCTGATTATTACGAATTGCGCGGTATTGGCGCGGTTGGAAGTGTTTGCCCGCCGCAACGCGCCGATGGCGGCGTTTGTTGACGGCGCGGCGTCCGGCGCGGGAATGTGGGCGGCGATTGTCGTATTTGCGGCGGCGCGCGAATTGTTGGCGACGGGCGGCATTGCGCCGTTTTTTTCGGGCGCGCCGTTGTTGGTTTCGGCGGCATTACCGGCGGGCGGTTTTATGCTGTTCGGGTTGTATATCGCCGCGGCGCGCAAATGTAAATTACCGACCGCGCCGTAAATGAATCCCCCGCCGTTCCAAGCCGCGCGCGCCCGTTTTTTTCGGCAACTGCACCAGCCGGGCAATCCGTTTATATTACCCAACGCGTGGGATATTGGTTCGGCAAAAATGCTTGCGGCGGCGGGCGCGGCGGCATTGGCGACGACTTCGTCCGGTTTTGCGTATTCTTTGGGGCGTCCCGATATGGGGCATGTTTCGCGCGCGGAAATGTTGTCGCACGCCGCGCAAATGGCGGCGGCGGTTTGTTTGCCGGTCAGCGCGGATTGCGAAAACGGTTACGGACACGCGCCGGAAGACGCCGCCGAAACGGTGCGGCAAGCCGCCGCCGCGGGACTCGCCGGATGTTCAATAGAAGATACAATGTTGCCCGACACCGCGCCGTATCCGTTTGACATCGCGGCGGCGCGCATCAAATCCGCGGCGGCGGCGGCGCGCGATGCGGCGGAAGATTTTGTCCTAACCGCCCGCGCGGACGGCGTCCTCAACGGGCATTACAATCTTGCCGAAGCGGTGTGGCGTTTGCGCGCTTTTGAAGCGGCGGGGGCGGATGTGTTATACGCGCCGATGCCGCCGGACATGGAATCGCTGGCGCGCGTTTGCGATTCGGTTTCCGCGCCGGTTAATGTGCTTGCCGGAAAAACCCGCCAAAGCGCCGCCGATTTTGCGCGCATCGGCGCGGCGCGAATTAGTTTGGGCGGCGCGCTTGCGGCGGCGGCATTTACGGCGGCGCATGCCGCATCCCGCGCCGCGCTTGCGGGAGATTTTATACCGCTCCAATCCGCCGCAAGCGGCGAAGAAATTGAATCAATATTAAAACAAGGCGGCGGCGCGGACCCGCAACAAAACGCGCCCTAAACGCGCGCGCCGTTTTCGCCCAAAAATGTTATAATTGCGCCATGTTGGATAACGAAGAACAAATCAAAAGAATCTGGGACACGCTTGACCGCGTAGGCAAGCGGCTTGACCGCGTGGGCGACAAGTTGGACCAAGTCGCGCGCGATTTTGGCGGCTTCCAAAACAACGCGTCCGAGTGTTTGGAAAACGAATTTTACGATGCCCTGCACGAATGCAAAAAAATCGGCGATGCGGTTTTTGTCCGGGTGTATAAACGGCTGCGGGGCGAGCATGGGGAATACGACCTTGTCGCCGTCAACGGCGGCGCGGTTTATGTCG
>JBPCWY010000074.1:0-17842 GCA_051009035.1 Gammaproteobacteria bacterium | reverse complement strand
CAAACGGCGTTAAAAACGATTCGCAAAACGGCGCGCGGGATTGAATTTATTTAATGCGGTTTTGTTAAAAATGAACGCCAATATTTCCGGCGAAAAATTGCAAAAAATACTCGCCGCTTCCGGAGCCGGTTCGCGCCGCGCCGCGGAATTGCTTATCGCGCAGGGGCGCGTTACCGTCAACGGCAAAAAAGCGGCGGTCGGCGCGCGGGCGCAAAACAGCGATTCGCTGGCGGTGGACGGCAAACTTTTGCGCCGTCCCGCCGCGCCCGCCCGTTTTTTGTGCTATCACAAACCGCCGGGCAAAATCGTGGAACGGGGCGCGAAAGATTCGGTTTTCGCCGATTTGCCGCCGGTGCGCGACGGGCGTTGGATTAATATCGGGCGGCTGGATGTCAACTCCGAAGGATTGCTGTTGTTTTGCACGGACGGCGAAACGGCAAACCGCATCGCGCATCCGCGTTTTGCCGCGGCGCGCGAATATTTGGCGCGCGTTGACGGCGCGCTTTCGGAATCGCAAATCGCGCAAATTAAAAAAGGCGCAATGATTGGCGGCAAAACGCTGCGCCCGCTGGAATTCGCGCCGCACACATCCGGCAGCGGGCGCAGCCGCTGGTACCGGGTCGTGCTGTCCGAAGGCAGAAACCGCGCGGTGCGCAGGTTGTTCGCCCTTTTCGGTTTGCAGGTCGCGCGTTTGATTCGCCTGCGCATGGGCGAATACCGCCTCCCGCGCGAATTGCCTCCCGGCGCGTGGGTGGAGATGCCGCCGCCGGAATGCAAATGACGCCGCCCGCGTTAGTCGTCGCCGTTTCTTCGCGCGCGCTTTTTGATTTTGAAGAAGAAAATAAAATATTCAAAGATAAAGACAAAGATGAAGCGGCGTATATTGAAATGCAACGGGCGCGGCTGGACGAAGCGCCCGCGCGCGGCGTGGCGTTTTCGCTCGTGCAAAAACTTCTCGCGTTTAACCGCGGCGACGAAGAATTGGTGCGCATTGTTGTGATGTCGCGCAACGACCCGGTAACCGGATTGCGCGTGTTTCGCGCGATTGCCGAAAACCGTCTGCAAATTAAACAGGGATGTTTCACCCGCGGGAATCCGTCCTTTCCCTACCTGCGCCCGCTCGGCGCGCATTTGTTTTTGTCCGCGCTGGAAGACGATGTTAAAAAAGCGCTGGACGACGGCGTGCCCGCGGCGCATGTCGCCGGCGGCAAAACGGACGCGCCGAAAAAAGACGGCGTGCTGCGCGTTGCGTTTGACGGGGACGCGGTTTTGTTTGACGACAATTCGGAGCGTTTTTTTCAAGAGCAGGGATTGGACGCGTTTCGCGCGCAGGAAGAAAAAATGAAAAACGAACCGCTTTCACCCGGTCCGCTAAAACCTTTTTTGGAAGCGTTGGCGGCGCTGCAAAACCGCCTCGGCGAAGAGCGCGGCAAAATACGCACGGCGTTAGTCACCGCCCGCGGCGCGCCCGCGCACGAACGCCCGATTCGGACGCTGCAAAAATGGGGACTGGAAGTGGACGAAGCGTTTTTTATGGACGGCAGAAGCAAGCGGGAAGTGATTTCCGAGTTTGGCGCGGATTTTTATTTTGACGACAATATAAAACATGTCGGCGGGTTGCCGCAAGGCGGGCATGTGCCGTCCGGCGTGGTGAATGACTCGTAAAATATTGCTTGCCGGCGGCGGGCACAGCCACGCGCTTGCGCTGCTTTATTTTGCCGGACGCATTCCGCGCGGCGCGGAAATCACCCTGCTTTCCGATTCGGAATACGCGCCGTATTCCGGAATGCTTCCCGGTTTTATTGCCGGACAATTTTGCCGCGAAGAATGTTTAATTAATTTACCCGCGCTGTGCGCGCGCGCCGGGGCGCGGTGGAAACAAGCGGCGGCGGTAAAAATAAACTGCGATGGCAAGCGCGTTGAATTGCAAAACGGAAGCGCGGAAGAGTTTGATATATTGTCGGTCAATGTCGGCGGCGCGCCGCGCCCGCTTTTTTCCGGCATCGGCGTAAAGCCGGTGATGCCGTTTATGAATTGGCTGGAAACGCTTCCCGCCGCCCCGGCGTTTGCCGTGATTGGCGCGGGGGCGGGCGGCGTAGAAACGGCGCTGGCGTTGCGCCGCCGTTTTCCGGACGGGAGCGTTTGTTTAATCGGCGAAACATTTTTGCCGGAATTTAACGAAAGCGCGCGGCGGCGTTTGCGCGCCGTTTTGGAAGCGCGCAAAATCATGTTTATCCAAGGCGAAGCGGAAAACATTGACGGCGCATCGGCATGCATGCGCGGCGGCGGCGCGGTAAAATTGAATATTCCCGGCGGGGCAAAAATGCATGCGGTTTTTGCGACTCCCGCCGCCGCTCCGGAGTGGCTGCAAAACGGCGGGTTGCTTTTGGACGAAAACGGGTTTGTCCGCGTCAACCAATTTTTGCAAAGCGAAACACATCCGGCGGTTTTTGCGGCGGGCGATTGCGCCGCATCGGGCGCGCCAAAATCGGGAGTCGTCGCCGTCCGGCAAGCGCCGGTGTTGGCGCGCAATATTCTCGCCGCCGCTACCGGCGCGCCGCTTCGTCCGTGGCGTTTGCGGCGGCGGCGGCTTGCCATTCTCAACACGGCGGACAGGCGGGCGGTCGCGGTTTGGGGCGGTTTTGCGGCGGGGGGCGCGTGGGCGTGGACTTGGAAAAAATATTTGGACAAAAAATTTATGAACCGCTTTGCGCCGGTTTGACAAGTTTGGCGCGTTTTCGCTTACAATCAATTTATGCGTAATATTTTAACGGGAGAATAGCATGGCGGATTTGCGCGAATTTACCGTCCAACTCAAAGCCGCCGCCGATATTGCGGACATTATCGGCGCGTCCGTTGCGCTGAAAAAACGCGGCGTTAACTTGGTCGGCTTGTGCCCGTTTCATGCCGAAAAAACGCCGTCCTTTAATGTTAATCCGAGCAAAGGATTTTACTACTGCTTCGGTTGCGGGGCGAACGGCGATGCGTTAAGTTTTATTATCCAAACCGAAGCGGGCGGCGATTTTATCCGCGGCGTGGAATTGCTCGCGCAGCGTTTGGGCATGGCGATGCCGCGGCGCGGAGACGGCGGCATCGGCGCGGACCTCGCGGCAATTTTGGAACGCGCAAAAGAACATTACCGCAAAGTATTAAAAGAATCCCCCGCAGCGCGGGAGTATTTAAAAAAACGCAATATGCATGGCGATACGGCGGCGCGTTTTGCGGTCGGTTGCGCCGCAAAGGGCGGGCACAACTTACCCGCTTCCATGCGCGACAAACCGGCGTTGTTATTAAAAGCGGGATTGCTGCGCAAAAGCGAAAAAGACGGAAGCGTCTACGATTATTTTCGCAACCGCTTAATGTTTCCGATTATGGAAAGCGGCGGGCGCGTTGTCGGTTTTGGCGGGCGCGCTTTGGGGGACGACGAACCGAAATATTTAAACTCGCCCGATACGCCGGTGTTCGCCAAAAAGCGCGCGGTATTCGGCGCGCCGCAAGCGCGGGATGCGGCGCGCGAAAAAAAGCGCGTGATTGTAACCGAAGGATATATGGACGCGGTGATGCTTTCGCAGGCGGGTTTTGCCGAAACGGTTGCGGTGATGGGCACCGCGCTGGCGCGCGAACAAGCGCAAAAAATCGCGCGCATGGCGGACAATATTATTTTGGCGTTTGACGGGGACGAAGCCGGACAAAACGCGGCGTGGCGGAGTTTGGCGGGCGTGTTGCCGGCGTTGAAAGACGGCATGGATGTTTCGTTTTTATTTTTGCCGGAAGGCGAAGACCCGGACAGTTTTACGCAAAAACATGGCGCGGACGCTTTTAATCGCGCGATTGCCGGCGCGGCTTCGCTGGGCGATTATATGGCGGCGCAACTGCGCAAAAAAGCGAAATCGCAAAGCGCCGAAGGGCGGGCGAGCGAAGCGTTAAAAGAAGGTGAAAAATTAATCCGCCTGCTGGATATTAACAAAGCGCCGTTTATGCGCGAAATATTATCGCGGCGCATGGCGGAAGACGCGGGCATTGCGCCGACCGCATTCCGCCGCGCTGCGGCGCGCAATGCGGCGCAAAAAACTATCGGCAACAAAAGCCGTTTTAAGATGCGCCCCGAGAGTTTGCTTTATAATTTGCTTTGTTGTTTGGCGGCGCGCCCGTCTTTGATTACGGGCTTGGAGGACAATCCGCCGCTGCCCGGCAACGAAGCGGAATCGGAAATTACCGCGGCGGCGATTCATTACCTGCGCGAAAACGCGGACGAAGACCAAGACGCCGATGTCGCCGCGTATTTGCGCGCGGAAGGATACGAAAGTTTGGCGGCGCAAGTGCGCGAAACGGCGCGCCAGCGGTATGCGGCGGCGGGCGACCCGGGCGCGGAGTTTGCGCTTTTAGCGCGCCGCTTGGAAGAAGAACAAGAAAAACGCACCGGCGCGCGCCGCCAAAAAATACTGGCAAAACTGCGCGGCATATCGTAATTTTGCCATTCCCGCAAAACGAGAATCCAAGAAGTTAACTGCGGCGGATTATTGGAATTGCGAGGCGAAGCGGGCATTTTGGATTCCCGCCTTTGCGGGAATGACGGGCGGGGCGGGGAGTGTGAAAAGCGGCGGCGGGGGTTAAATGTATCCTAATTCGCGCAGGCGGGCATGGGCTTGCTGCATTGTTCGCGTAGATTTTACGCGGTTGCAGGAGGAGCAAAGCAGTTGCAAATTCCCGTCCACCGTAGGCCCGCCCTTATTTTTCGGGTGAATATGGTCTTCGTCCATTTGCCGCAACTCAAAATGATTTTTGCATAAATTGCAATTTCCCGCCTGCATTCCGTAAAGAATTTTCCGGATATCTTTACTCCGCTGTTCGCCCAAGTCGGTGCGCATTGGGCAGTCGCCTTCGTCAAATTTGCGGTGATGCACTTGCGGCATTTTACCGCCAAGTTTGCCTTGTTTTGTTTCGTCCAAAAGGCGTTTGCGCACGAGGTTTGCGGCCTGCGAAGCGACATCTATGCCGACCCATTTCCGCCCCAAACGCTCGGCGGCGACGCAAGTTGTCGCGCAACCGCAAAACGGGTCAAGAATTAAATCGCCTTCGTTGGAAGACGCATTTACGATTCTTTCCAAAAGCGCAACCGGTTTTTGCGTGGGATAGCCGGTGCGTTCTTTTGACACATTAATAACCGCCGGAATTTCCCAAACATCCCGCACATAAACGTCGGCGTAATATCCTTCTTTGTCTTGTTTTACGCCAAAAAAAGGGCGTTCATAACGGATTCTTTCTTGTAAAGGAACATGCTTTACTTTTTCGGTTTTTCCGTAGTAAAATATAAGGTCATGTTTGCGGGGAAACCATTTTTTAGAAACGCCGCCTGTCCGATACGCCCAAACAATTTCATTGCGGAAACTTTTGCCGCCAAAAACGACGTCCATTAAAAGCTTAAGCGAATGCGACATGGTTGGGTCGCAATGCAAATAAATACTGCCCGCCGGTTTTAACAACCGTTGCATTTCCGCCAACCGCGCCGCCATAAAAGACAAATACGCCATTTCCGCATGCCCGGCGATTTCGCCCATTGTCTCCAAAAACCGAACGGCTTTTTTCGCCATTGCGCGGTCAATCAGCGGATTGCCGTTTGCGGCGGCGACAATCAATTCGTCAAACGCGTATAGTTCCGCGTAAGGCAAAAAAGGGTTGTTTTCGTCGGGCGCGCTGTCCCAGCCCCAAATATCCTTGAAGCCGAATTCCGCGTTGTTGCCTTTCCCGATGGGAAAAACGAATTTTTTGTTAAACGGCGGGTCTAAATAAATTAAATCCACGGTTTCGGAATTCATGGCGCGCATGACTTCCAAATTGTCGCCGGTAAACAGCGTCCGATTTTCTATCGGCGGGTTTTTCATAGTATTGTCCATGTTGTTGCACAGTTTTACGGCGCTTTTGCAAGCGTCGGGTGGACTGTCATTACACATGGACTGCGAAATGAACGCCTATTTCCCGAAGCGAGGTAGCTAATCTCGCCGTTGCCGGGTATTTTATTTAGCGAACCACCCGACAAAGCCGGGTAGCCCATACATAATGACAGTGAAATAATTATAACATGCTTGCTTTACGGCAAAAATTAAAGACGCTGGATTCCTGCTTTCGCAGGATTGGCGTGGTAGTGCAAGATTGGCGTAGTAGCGGGATTAGGCGGATTGCGGGTTTTTTACCGCCGCCTCCGATATTTGCCCTTGCCCGCCCATTGGCATGCGGGCGGCGGTGGGAGCGGTATTGAAAACGGAGGCGGCGGGGGTATCGGAAGGCGGCGGACGGGCGGGGTTCTTAAAAATTGGGGGAAAACGGCGGGGCGGCGGGTTTTTGCGCTATAATCGCTTTTTGGAGCGCCCGTAGCTCAGTTGGATAGAGCGCCAGGCTACGAACCTGGAGGTCATGAGTTCAAATCTTGTCGGGCGCGCCACCGCAATTTTTTACCGCACGGCATCATGGAAAAAGACATTCAACAGCGCATGCAAAAAACTCTGGACGCGTTGCGCGCCGATTGGGCGAAAATGCGCACCGGGCGCGCCCACCCCGGGCTGCTGGACGGCGTGACCGTTTTGTGCTACGGGGGCGAAATGCCGCTGGCGCAAACCGCAACCGTTTCCGCGGCGGACGCGCAAACCCTGCTGGTTGCGCCGTGGGACCCGAATAACGCGGCGGCGATTGAAAAAGCCGTGCGCGATTCCGGTTTGGGGCTGAACCCGGCGGCGACTGCGGGCGGCATCCGCGTGTCCATGCCGCCGCTTTCCGAAGAACGCCGCCGCGAATTGGCGAAAGTGATTGGGCGGGACGCCGAAACGGCGCGGGTTGCCTTGCGCAATATCCGCCGCGATGCGCTCGGCGAAGTCAAAGCAAAAGTCAAAGACGGCGAATTTTCCGAAGACGAAGGGCGGCGGATGGAACAGCGAATCCAAAAAATCACCGATACTTCGTCCGGCGAAGTGGACGCGCTGTGCGAAGAAAAAAAGCGGGAATTGATGACCGTCTAATTCCGATGCATCCCTTGCGCCATGTCGCCGTGATTATGGACGGCAACGGCCGCTGGGCGCGGCTGCGCAATCTCCCGCGCGGGGAAGGGCATCGGCGCGGTTTGCGCGCGGCGCGGGCGGCGGTGCGGGCGTGCATCGCGCGCGGCGTTCCGTATCTAACTTTGTTTGCGTTTAGCCGCGAAAATTGGGACCGTCCGGAAGCGGAAGTGCGCGCGTTGCTTGCGTTATTCGGCGAAACGGCGCGCGGTTTGGAAAAGGAACTCGCCGATGCGGGCGTGCGCGCGGCGGTTATCGGACAGCGCGGGCGTTTTCCGCCGCCGCTGCGCGATGCGATGGATTCCCTTGAACAAAAAACCGCAAACGGCAAGCGGTTGCAGGTGAATGTTGCGCTCAATTACAGCGGACGCTGGGATGTGGCGCAGGCGGCGGAGCGGATTGCGGCGAATGGATGCGATTTTAGCGAAGAAAATTTTGCCAAACATTTATCCACGGGCGGACAGCCGGCGGCGGATTTGTTGATTCGCACCGGCGGCGAGCAGCGCATCAGCAATTTTATGCTGTGGCAGGCGGCGTATTCCGAATTGTATTTTACGCCGGTGTTGTGGCCCGATTTTGGCGAAGCGGATTTTAACGCCGCGGTTGACGAATACGCCCGCCGCGAGCGCCGTTTTGGCGCGCGCGAAGAAGCATGTTAGCGCGGGTTTTGGTCGCCGTCCCGTTGTTGGCGGCGGTTTTTGCGATAGTGTGGCACGGGAATGTATGGCTTTGGGGCGCGGCGACATTCGGTGCGGCGTTGCTGGCGGCGCACGAATGGGGGCGGTTGGGCGGATTGCAGGGACGGGCGGCGTTGGTTTATGCCGGTTTTTCGGCGGCGTTGATGGGGGGCGGCTATTTGTTGCTAAACGGCAATTTGGCGGCGTCCGATGCGTTGTTTGGCGGGGCGTGTTTTTTTTGGACGGCGGTTGCGCCGTTTTTTATGCTTTCGGCGTTGCGCTGGCGGCGGGCGGCTTTTTGCGCCGCTGGAATGACGCTGATTTTTACCGCGTGGTATGCGTCATTAGTTTTATTCGCCAACGATTTGGATGTGTTGCTGGCGGTATTGGCGGCGGTGTGGACGGCGGATACGGCGGCGTATTTATGCGGGCGGCGGTGGGGCAGGAATCAAATGGCGCCGCAGATTAGCCCGGGCAAAACTTGGGAAGGATTTTTTGGCGGGATGACCGCCGCGCTGGCGCTGGCGTATTTTGCCGGACCGGTATTATTTACCGCGCCGTCTCCGGCGTGGCTGTGGGCGGCGGCGTTTGCCGTTGTATCGCTGGGCGTGCTGGGCGATTTATTTGAATCTTCCCTAAAACGAAATTGCGGCGTCAAAGACAGCGGCGTAATTTTGGGCGGACACGGCGGCGTCTTGGACCGCTTGGACGCGCTTTTACCGGCGTTGCCGTTTGGCGCGCTGGCTTCTCCGTGGCTGATATAACGCGCCTGTGCGTGCTGGGCGCTACGGGCAGCGTCGGCGGCGCGGCGTTGTCGGTGGCGCGCGAATATCCGGATTGTTTGGCGGCGGAAATATTGGCGGCGGGAAGCAACGCCAAAGCGATGCATGCGTTATGCATGGAATTTCGCCCCCGGCGGGCGGTCATGCATTCCACGGCGGCGGCGGAAGAATTGCGCGAATTGTTAAACGGCGAAGGCGTTGAAGTAGACGGCGGCGAAGAAGCGGTGCGTTTGGCGGCGGGCGAATGCGAAACGGTTGTCGCCGGAATTTCCGGCGCGGGCGGGTTGCCGCCGGTATTGGAAGCGGCGCGGCGGGGGCGGCGCATTTTGCTCGCCAATAAAGAATCGCTGGTGATTGCGGGCGAATTATTAATGCGGACGGCGGCGCAAAACGGCGCGCAAATTCTCCCGATTGACAGCGAACATGCGGCGTTGTTTGAATTGCTGGAAGGCGGACAAGGCGGGGCGCAATACGCCCGTTTATGGCTTACCGCATCGGGCGGGGCGTTGCGCGATATGCCGCTGAAAGATTTGCCGCATGCGACTCCGGCGCAGGCGTTGGCGCATCCGACTTGGCGAATGGGGCGCAAAATCACCGTGGACTCGGCGACGATGATGAATAAAACGCTGGAGATTTTGGAAGCGGCGGCGTTGTTTGGGACGGGGGCGGAAGATATTGGCGTGGTATTGCATCCGCAAAGCATCGTGCATGCGTTTGTAGAATATGCGGACGGCGCGATGTCGGCGCAACTTGCCGCGCCGGATATGCGGCGTCCGGTGGCGCGCATGCTTTTTTGGCCGGACAAAACGCGGGGATTTTGCGGGAAGAAGTTGGATTGGAAAACGCTTTCGTCCCTTTCATTTTCCGCGCCCGATGCGGCGCGCTATCCGTGTTTGGCGCTCGCCAAAGAAGCGCAGGTATTGGGCGGGGGCGCGCCGGCGGCGTTGTCGGCGGCAAACGAAACGGCGGTGGAATCGTTTTTGGCGGGCAATATTAAATTTACCGATATTGCGCGGATTTGCGCGCGCGCGCTGGAAAAATACGGAAGCGCGCCGGGCGCGACTTTGGAAGATGTGCGGGCGGCGGACGAAAGCGCGCGGTTGTGGGCGGCGGCGTTGTGTTAGTTATCGCGCTATTGTCGTTTGCCGCGGTGATTTTGCCGGTGGTGGCGATTCATGAATTCGGGCATTACGCGGCGGCGCGTTTTTTTGGCGTCCGCGTGCTGCGTTTTTCGGTCGGGTTTGGCAAACCGCTTGCGCTCAAAACCGACAGCGCGGGGACGGAATGGGCGCTCGCGCCGATTTTACTCGGCGGTTATGTGCGGTTATTGGACGCGGAAACCGCCGCCAAACTTAACGCGCCGCATGCCGAAACAATGGAAGCGCAAAACAATTGGAGAAGATTTGTCATTTACGCCGCCGGACCGCTGGCGAATATTATTTTAGCAATCGTAATTTTAACCGGCGTATTTATGTCCGGCGAAACGGGGCTGGCGCCGCGCATCGGCGCCGTGCATGAAAGCTCTCCGGCGGCGCGCGCCGGGTTGGCGGCGGGGGATGAAATTCTCCGCATCAACGGCGCGGAAACGCCGCTGTGGCGGCGCGCGGTGCTGGCGCTTGCGGACGCCGCTTTGGAAGGCGAAGACATCGCGCTGGAAACGGACGGCGGCGCGCACAACATTGCGGCGGACGCGTTGTCCCCGGCGGATGTGCGGGCGGGGCTGCTTCCCGCGCTCGGTTTATTTCCGGACGACAGTTATATTACGCAGACGGTGGAAATTGTCGTGGACAATTCCGCGGCGCAAAAAGCGGGTATTCTTTCGGGGGACGCGATTGCGGCGGTGGACGATGTCGTCCCCAATTCTTGGCGCGAAACGGCGGACGCCATACTCGCCCGTCCGGGCAAGCGCGTTTCTTTAATTTTATGGCGGGACGGCGAGCCGCACGAAACGGAAGCGGTATTGTCTTCGGAAGAAACAAACGGGCGGCAAGTCGGGCGGCTCGGAGTCGTGCCGCGCATTGACCGCGAAAAACTTTCGCAATTGCTGGTTACCGTGCAGCTGGCTCCGATTCCGGCGTTTGCCGCGGCGGGGCGGAAAACATTCGGCGATTTGTTGCGGACATTTCAATTTTTGGGGCATATCCTCGGCGGCAATTTATCGTTTCAAGACAATATTAGCGGTCCGGTCGGAATCGCGCGCGGGGCGGGGGCGGCGGCGGCGGCGGGATGGACGGCGTGGTGGGGTTTTGCGGCGCTTATTTCGGTCAGTTTGGCGGCGGTTAATTTGCTCCCCCTGCCGGTGTTGGACGGCGGACAAATGGCGATTTGCGCGGCGCAAGCGGCGTTGCGCCGCCCGCTGCCGCAAAAATTGCTTGCCGGGATTGAGCGCGCCGGAGTGCTTTTGATTCTGCTGTTAATGATTGCCGCAATCGCCGCGGATTTATCCAATCTGCCGTAAATGTCCGGCGGTTTTCATTTTCGCTTTCTGCTATAATAACGCAATGGCGGGCGGACAAAACGACACGGCGCGAAAGGCGCGAAAGCGGCTTTTGCGGCTCGCCGCCGCGGCGCTTGCCGCCGCAATGCTGTGGACGCCCGCATGGGCGCAGGGGTTTTCCCCGTTTGTCGTAGACGATATTCGCATTGACGGCTTGCGGCGTTTTGACCCGGGCGTGGTATTCAGCCGCGTCGGCATCCAGCCCGGCGAAGAAATGACCGGGGACAAATCGGTGGAAATTATCCGCGCGCTGTTTGAGACGGGTTTTTTCCGCTCCGTGGAAGTATTGCGCGAAGGGGGAATATTGGTGTTGAAAGTGGAAGAAAACCCGACTATCGCCGAAGTCAATTTTTCCGGCGTGACCGAGCTTCCGGACGACGCGTTGGAAGGCATGCTCAAAAGCGCGAACATCGTCAAGGCGCGGGTGTTTGACCGCGCGCTGGCGGAGCAGGCGGCGAAAGCGCTGGAAGAAATTTATATTGAGCGCAATTTTTACCAGGTGGAAATTGACACGGTCGTCTCGCCCCTGCCGCGCAACCGCGTGGCGTTATTGTTTGAAGTGGAAGAAGGCGAGCAGGCGTCCGTCCGTTCCATTACGATTGAAGGCAACGAAGTATTTTCGGGCTGGCGGCTGAAACGGGCGATGAATCTGGAACCGCGCGGGTTGTTGAATTATTTTACCGACAACTATTTGTTTTCGCAAAGCCGCTTGGACGCGGATTTGGAGCGCATCCGGACTTTGTATTTGGAAGAAGGATATTTGCGTTTTAGCGTGGACGAAAAAGAAGCGGAAGTATCGCCCGACAAACGGCACATAGACATCCGCATCCGGGTAAGCGAAGGGCATGAATATACGCTGGCGGCGGGGGGCGAAAGCGCGGAAGGCGAAAGCGCGCAAAACGCCGCCGTTTTTGCCGGCGCGGTGCCGTCCGAAATCAGCGAAGAAGAATTGCGCGAACACTTAACGCAGGAGCCGGGCGAAGTATTCAGCAGCCAAAAAGCGGGCGAAGCGGCGTCCCAAATCCGCGATGTGCTCGGCGATTACGGCTACGCTTTCGCCGAAGTCGCCTACGACAGCGAACTTAACGACGAAGACGGGACGGTGCAAATCACCTACAATATTACGCCCGGGCTTTTGGCGTATGTCCGCCGAATTGAAATTACCGGCAACGACCGGACGCGGGACGAAGTCATCCGCCGCGAACTGTTGCAGTTTGAACGCGAACGTTATTCGCGCAACAAAGTGGAAAGCTCGCGCCGCCGCATTTTGCGCCTCGGTTTTTTTAACGATGTTTCGGTAACGCCGGAGCGGGTGGAGGGGTCGGAAGACGAATTGGATTTGCTGCTGCAAGTGCGCGAAAGCGGAGTGGGGAGTTTTCGCGTGGGGGCGGGGTTTTCCACGGACAACGATTTGTCGTTTGAAGCGGGGCTGGATACGCCGAATATTTTCGGCAGCGGCAACAATTTTTCCGCCGATTTCAGCATCAGCGACAGCGACAACAACATCCGTTTTTCGCTGGACGAATACTACCACACGGACGAAGGCGTTTCGCGCCACATCCGCGCGTCCGTTGCGGACCGCTCGTCTTCGGGCAACGCGTCTTCTTACAGCATTGACGGCACCGGGGTGGAATACGGCTACGGCATTCCCTACGCCGACGACGGAAAATACAACGCCTTTTTCGCCTACGAAAAAATTGAAGTCGCGAGCATTTCCAGCGTCCCCGCCTACCAGGCGTTTATAGACAAACACGGGCGCAACTTAAAAGTGTTGTCGTTCAAACCCGGCATAGACCACGACACGCGCGATTCGCTCCAGCAGGCGACGGACGGGCAGCGGATTAATTTTTCCGCCGATTTCGGTTTGCCGCTGTTGGATTTAAAATATTACAAGGCGGATTACGAACACGATTTTTACTGGCAAAACCCGGGCGTGTTCGGCAAGCCGGTTTGGCATTTGCGCGCCGGGGCGGGATTTGGCGGCGGCTACGGCGGGGACGAATACCCGTTTTACCACCGCTATTATGTCGGCGGCACGAGCTCCCTGCGCGGTTTTGAATCCAACGAAATCGGCGGAGAGACGGTGAGCGGGCGCGCCGTGGGCGGGCGTTCGCGGGCGTTTGTGTCGCTGGAAGCGGCGGTGGATTTGGATTTATTTAAATCGCAAAAAGTATACCTCGCGCCGTTTATTGACGCGGGAATCGTGGGGCGGACGCCGTTCGGCAATTTCGCCCCGTGGCGCGCTTCGGCGGGATTGGAAATTCGCTGGGTATCGCCGATTGGGCCGCTGCGTTTTTCGTGGGCGACCCCGCTCAAAAGCGAAACCGGGGATGACACGCAAAACTTGCAGTTTTCGGTGCGCTATTAATTTTTTAATGCAACACAACACGGAGAAAAAAACAATGAAAAAATTTATGCTGGCGGTGTTTGTTCTGGGCGGATTTGCGTTCTCCCCGGCGCAAAGCGCGGAAGGAATCGCGTATATCAATTTTGAACGGGTATACCAAGAATCCAAAATCGTCCGGCGGGTGCGGGATTCGGTCAACGCGAAATTTAAAGAACGCGAAGACGGCCTGCGCGAGCAGGACGAAGCCATCCGCAACATCCGCGAAGAAGCGCAAAAAGAATCGCTGACTCTCAGCGACGCGGACTTGGAAAAAAAGGCGGCGGAGATTGAACAGCTGGAGCGCAACTTTGTGCGCGAGCGGCGCGCGCTCGCCGAAGACCGCGGCGCGGCAATGCAGGAACGCCGCCGCTCTATTGACGAACAAATCGTGCAAGTCGCGGCGCGGGTGGCGCGGGAAGAAAATTACAGCATGGTGTTAAACCCGTTTTTAACCGTGCCGGTTTCGGACAACCGCGCGCTGGTGCATAACATCATCGTTTTCGCCGACAAGACGGCGGACATTACCGACGCCGTCATCGCCGGATTTGACGAAAGCGCGGATTTTGAATCGCTCGCGCAGTAATGCCTTCGCTCGCCGAAATTGCAAACCGTTTTGGCGGCGAAGTGCGGGGCGATTCTTCCGTGCGGATTGACGGGGTCGCTTCGCTGGACGGCGCGGGCGGGCGACAAATCGCGTTTTACGAATCGGACGCGCACCGCACAAAATTGCGCCAAAGCCGCGCCGGGGCGGTTTTGCTTTCCGAAGCGCTGGCGGATTCCGCCGATTGTCCGCGCTGGGTCGTGCGGGGCGCGCCGCGCCTTTATTTCGCCCGCCTCGCGGAATGGCTAAACCGCGCCGCGCCGCCCGCCTCCGGCATTTCCGCGCGGGCGGAAGTCGCGCCGGACGCAAATATCGGTAAAAATATTCATATCGCGCCGATGGCGGTCGTAGAATCGGGCGCGGTATTGGGCGACAATTGCATTATCGGCCCCGGCGCGGTTGTCGGCGCGGGGGCGCATATCGGCGAATTTTCCGTCCTCAAAGCGCGGGCAATTGTGTATGCGGGAGTCATTATCGGGCGGCGGTGTTTGATTCACAGCGGCGCGGTGTTGGGGGCGGACGGGTTTGGTTTCGTCCGCGGCGAAGACGGGGCGCAAGTCAAAATCCCGCAGTTGGGCGGGGTGCGCCTCGGAGACGATGTGGAAATCGGCGCAAACAGCGCGGTAGACCGCGGCGCGTTGGACGATACCATCATCGGCAACGGCGTCAAAATAGATAATTTGGCGCAAATCGGGCATAATGTCCGCATCGGCGACAACACGGTTGTTTGCGGTTGCGCCGGAATCGCCGGCAGCGCGCGCATCGGCAAAAATTGCATGATTGGCGGCAAAGCCGGAATTGTCGGGCATTTAACAATCGGGGACGGGGCGAATATCGCCGGCGGAAGTTTGGTCACGCGCGATGTTGCGGCGGGGACGATGGTGTCTTCGGTTTTGCCCGCAATGCCGGCGCGGGAATGGCGGCGTTTTGCCGCGACATTGCGCCGTTTGGCGCGGAGGAAATAACATGGCGGACGGCGCAAAAAATCAGGCGGCGGAAGGCGAAAACGGGGGCGCATCGCTGGTGATGCGGGCGCTGCCGCACCGCCATCCGTTTTTGCTGGTGGACAAAATTTTAAATTACGAAGCGGGCAAATCCATTACGGCGCGCAAAAATGTAACCATTTCCGAACCGTTTTTTGAAGGGCATTTTCCGCAGATGCCGGTGATGCCCGGCGTGTTGATTTTGGAAGCGTTGGCGCAAACTTGCGGCGTGCTGTCGTATTTGAGCCGGGATAAATCGGACGAATATTTTTTTCTGACCGGCGTGGATAATTGCCGTTTTCGGCGGGTCGTCCGTCCGGGCGATGTGTTAACTTTGCATTGCGTTTTGGAGCGGCGAATTCGCGATGTGTTTCGTTTTAATGCGCGCGCCGAAACGGAAAACGGTCTCGCCTGCGAAGCGCGAATTTTAGCGGCGCGGGCGGGCGGCGTTTGAATCAATGGCAAAAATCGCCCCCGGCGCGCTGGTCGGCAAAAACGCCCGCCTTGCCGAAGATGTATCCGTAGGTCCCGGCGCGGTCGTTGAAGACGGCAGCGAAATCGGCGCGGGCAGCGAAATCGGCGCGTATTCCATTATTTGGCAAGGCGCGCGCATCGGGCGCAACAACCGCATTTTTCCGTTTTGTTCTTTGGGCGGCGAACCGCAGGACAAAAAATTTCAAGGCGAAAAAAGCGCGCTTGTTATCGGCGACAATAATGTCATCCGCGAATATTGTTTTTTTAACCGCGGCACAACGGAAGGCGGCGAAACGCGCCTGGGCTGCGGCAATTGGATTATGGGCTATGTCCATCTCGCGCACGATTGCCGCATCGGAGACGGGACGGTTATCGCCAACGGCGCGCAGCTTGCCGGACATGTCGCAGTCGGGGACGGCGCGGTAATCGGCGGCGGCGCGTTGTTTCACCAGTTTTGCCGCATCGGGGCGGGGGCGATGATTGGCGGCGGCGAAGTCATGCGCCAAGACGCGCCGCCGTTTGTCTTGGCGGCGCGCGGCGTAGTCGGCGTCAATAGCGAGGGCATGCGGCGCGCGGGTTTTGCGCCGGAAGATATTGCCGCCGTCAAAAAAGCATACCGTTATCTCTACCACTCCGCGCTGCCGCTTTCCGAAGCGCGCGCCAAAATCGCCGCGATGGCAAAAAGCGAAAGCGGCAAATGCGCCGATGCGCTTTGCCGGTTGTCCGATTTTTTGGCGCAGGACGGATTGGAATTAATCCGCCCGCGATGAGCATCATTATGTCCGCCGGAGAAGCGTCCGGCGACCGCTTGGGGGGCGCGTTGGCGGCGGAATTGCGCCGCCGCCGTCCGGATTTGCATATCGCCGGCATCGGCAAAGAAGCGATGCAAAACGCCGGGGTGGAAATTATCGCGCCGTCCGATGCGTTGTCGGTAGTGGGACATTGGGATGTGCTGGGGCGGTTGCCGAAAATTTTGGCGTTGCGCCGCCGTTTTTTGGCGGAGATTCGCCGCCGCCAACCGCGTTTGTTTATCGGCATAGACGCGCCCGATTTCAATTTGGGAGTCGCCGCAAAAGCGCGCGGATGGGGAATTAAAACGGCGCAATATGTCAGCCCCAGCGTGTGGATGTGGCGCGGCGGACGGACGGAAAAAATCAGCCGCGCCGCGGACGAAATTTGGTGTTTGTTTCCGTTTGAACCGGCGGCGTATTCCGGAAGCGGCGCGCAGGCGCGTTTTGTCGGGCATCCGGACGCGGCGCGCGCGGTTGATAAAACGGAAGCGCGGCGCAAATTGCAAACCGCGCCGGACGAAAAATTAATCGCGCTGTTGCCCGGCAGCCGGGATTCGGAATTACGCATGCATCTGCCGCTGTTTGCGGAAGTGATGCGGGCGATGCCGGGACGCCGTTTTATTGCCGCCGCCGCCGATGAAAACGCCGCCGCGCAAATCCGCGCCGCCTTGCCCGGCGCGCAAACGCACGCCGGCATGGCGGAAGACATTCTCGCCGCCGCCGATATTGCGCTGGTGAAATGCGGCACGGCGGTTTTGCAGGCGGCGCTGGCGCAAACGCCGGCGGCGGCGGTTTATGTGCTGCCGCGCATGGCGTATTTTTTGGCGTCGCGGCGGGAGTTTCGTTTGCCGTTTTTTAGTTTGCCGAATATTTTATCCGAACGTTTTGTCGTTCCGGAATTTATACAATCGGAAGCGCGCGCGCCGGAAATTGCCAAATATTTAACGCGCTTGTTGGAAGACGAACAACTGTGCGCCGCGCAACTGGACGCGTTTGCCGTATTGCGTAAACAATTAATTTCCGAACAAAGCGCGGCGGATGCGGCGTTGGAAATGTTGTGAATAAAACCCCGTTAATATGCGGCGTAGACGAAGCCGGGCGCGGTCCGTTGGCGGGTCCGGTAGTCGCCGCCGCGGTTGTGTTGGGCGGCAACCGGATTGCGGGATTGCGCGATTCTAAAAAACTTAGCGACAAAGAGCGGAGGCGTCTTGCGGAAATAGTGCGCGAAGAATGTTTGGCGTTTGCCTTGGGAAGCGCGGACGCCGAAGAAATTGACTCTTACAACATACGGCAGGCGACAATGTTTGCGATGCAGCGGGCGGTGCATGACATTGTGATTTGCCCCGATTTAGTTTTAGTAGACGGCGATTTCGCCCCCGATTTTCCCTATCCGGCAAAGCCGCTCGTCAACGGCGACAACTTGTCGCCGGAAATTATGGCGGCGTCCATTTTGGCAAAAACGGCGCGGGACGACATGATGAAACTTTTGGATTCGCAATACCCGCATTACGGTTTCGCCAGCCACAAAGGATACGGCACGGCGGAACATTTGCGCGCATTATCCGAACACGGCGCATCCCCCGCGCACCGCCGAAGTTTCGCGCC
>JBPCWY010000073.1:0-4733 GCA_051009035.1 Gammaproteobacteria bacterium | reverse complement strand
CAATTCGCGACGAGTTGAGTCGTCTGCACGACGGTGACGAACTTGATTTCGATGCGGATAGTATCGGCGGTAAGTGGTATATCAGCGGAACAGTCGACCTGTTCGAGTTAGCAGAACGCCTCTTGCTGAGAGACGAGATAAACGTTTCTCCAATACGCAATATAGGGGAGAAGCAATGACCGAAGCACTAATACTTGATATTAGGAACGCATTACGTGTGTTGGGCGTTCGTCAAGACTGCATGGAGATAGGTCATAAAGGACATACAATTATTATTGGCTCTCTTGATTCAACGAAACTCGTTGCCGTCAGGGAGGCACTAATTCGATCTGAGAAAGAACGTCACACTAGGGGATAGTATGAGCGCATGGTGGATAGTAGTAGCTCTGATCGTTTACATCGCGATTGATAAGTTCGGTTTTCATTTTTGATGGTTGCCGAACCGGAATGTACAGACGAGTAGAATGAAGGATGCTGAGGTATCTCCGCAACGATTACGCGCAAAACTTGAGGCATCGTGGTCGCTACTCGACGACATTTACCTGCTGGTCGGAAGCCGTTAAGGAGTGACTATGGTTCATCACTACGGACCTGAATATGAGGCGTGGGAAACGTTTGTGGCTGAGACGGCGACAATTGGGATCTTTGTACCGAAGGACTTCCTTATGGATTTTGCATATGTTCATAAAAGAGTTACACAAGGCGTGATTACAACTGACACGACCTTCAACATATAGAGGAGCATCAACGATGAAGTGTGACCAGTTGCGAGATGTGTGGACATTTATGCGCGCGCTTTGGTATGACGACAACCCTGAAATTAGACTCCTAATGCTCGTATGTGCACTCTTCGTGCTTTTTGTTCTTTTCGGTAGTGCGTAGGAGACGTGATGAACACTCGCAGTAAAAAAAATCGAACAGGCGTTACTCGTCATGCTCGATTCAGTCGACTACATGAACGAGGCGTGTGACATTACAGAGATGGTTGGTGCTGCGCTTCCAGCGGAAGTTATTGCGCTAGCGAGAGAGGCTTTAAAGTATCCCAGAGAACAGTGAGGAGAACTAATGAGCGCTATCGAGCGACGGCTGGAGACGATTTTTCGACTCGCGAACATCGAAGGTTCTATCCGTGATAACGCGGAAGGCTACCACGGAGTCACGATACGCATAGCACATGCTGATATGCATCGAGCTGCCGATCACTTGGCGAGCGATGATGAAAAACGTTATCGCGCGAAAGCGGGCTTGGCAAACGCTCTGCGCGCTCAGTGGGTGTTGGTGAATGAGCTTGCCGAATTGTCCGTAGACAATACGGTGCTTGAGCGCGCGCACAGTATGTACACTTTGGCCGAGGAAGCGTTGATATTGTTGTGTGCAAGCGATTATGACCCTACTGAAGTTGCGGAGGCGTTTGGCCTCGCGCGATCCAACACAACGGAGACTTCGCGTGGCTCGAAAAAATAGAACGCAAGAAATTCGTGATACGGGAGGGATCGCCGGCCTGCACCCAATTGGCTGGTCGTGGCTCGGCCAGCCCAATAGCAAACACGGCCCTGGTGGCGGGGCAGGGTGGCGTAAAGCGACAGAAGACGACATGTGTGAGATTGTGCGTGTTCTCTCAGGTGCTGACGAGGATGCCGAACCCGACATTGAGGAGCCCTAAAGTTGACTGACAAGGCGCCAAGCAAGCCACGAATTGGCGAGCCGTGCAACGGCTGCGGTTACTGTTGCGCGGCAGAGCGGTGTCCCTTAGCTGTCGAGTTGTTGGGTGCGGGGCCTGCACCATGCCCCTCGATGGAATTTGGAGATGGTCGATTCTGGTGTGGTTTAGTCACAAATGCGAGCACATATGTCGATGAGATAGACCCTGCCTTTGATGAATTTTTTGGGCGCGCCCTTTTGCCGCTTTTCGGTCATGGGTGCGACGCGGACGATTTTGAACCAACCATGAAGGAGGAGTGAAGAAGACGTGCTTTACGAGGAACTTAGTAAACGGAAACTTGGAGTCCTAGTGAACGAATGTCCGCCGAAGACTCCGACGTATGAGGAGGTAGTCGAAGCCATGCTAACTCTTCAAGGTGCGCTCGGGTCGACAATGTCGTTAGACAGAAGTCGTAGCGAGCATGCGGAAGCTAACGCACATGCTTTCAATGTCGGGCAAGCCGGCGCATTCCTTGTGCGCACGCTTTTCCCCAACGAACTCAACATAAGGGAGACCAAGCGTTGAATATAGAATGGAAAACTGCACAATGCTTGCCTGAGCGGGAAATAGGTGAACGCTTTGATGTGTACCTCGCATTCAGCACCAAAGACGTGAAACTTGCTAGTTGGTCTGCGTGGATCGAAACTGGTTCTGAATATCATTCCAATGGAACCTATCTTGGTCAGTTTGAACAAGACAGTGACACTCTTTATATGACGGATGACGGATTTGACGTGCGTAAAGATGTAAACGGGTGGCATACGGTCAGTGTTGGTGACGATGGCGTAGAAACGCGAGTCGATGTTGTGGCCTGGACCGAGGCGTTAATTCCGTGCCCTGAGCATCCTTCGGCCAACACAGGGGAGGAGCAATGAGCGATCGCGTGTTTACGATTGGCTGCACGATGCTCGCTACAGCGACCGGTGGCGGCGTGCTCGCATCAATGATTGCTCCCATGCCTTGGGCGTGGATTGGAGTGGCCGTCGGTGCTGTTGTCGGCTACTGGGCGATGGCATCCAACATAACGGAGGAGTCATGAAACGATGCATGACGACGTTTATGCGGACATCGAAGATCTGCGTGCGCGAATTGGTGCTGCGACAAACGCTGATGTGTTTCAGAATGCACTCAAAGTCTACAGAGTTCTGCTCCGCCGACACGGCGATAGAGCCACATTCATCGACTCGACGGGTGCGCAAAGCGAACTCGATGTATTGGGGGTTTCGCCGTGAGCTCCACGTTGTTGAGAAGGAGCGGATATGAACGATCTGACGAAGTCTCAGCTCGGGACGCTGCTCGACGCAGCGAGCCGCTATCATTGCCTCATGAAACACACTGACATGAATCTAGAGGAAGATTTTCCTAACGCGCGCGTTAGACTCTTAGAGTCCGAACTCGACGACGCGCTCAAAGCGTTGACGTCCGTGTACCACCATCACACAACATAGAGCAGGACAATAGGATGCCAGTAAAAGAGCGTTCTGGGCACTCTGCCCAGGAACTTGAGATCCAAGCGGCAGTCGAGGATGCGTTAACGCGTCTAGCACGGTTGTTGCCAGAGCCTCATTACCGGTTGACGCTAGTTGTTCGCAACACGAACCCGGATCTCGATGCGGACATGATCTGGTCGCGCGATGACTTTTCCAAAGTTCGGGAAGCGCTCACGAGGGAGTAGCTATGAACTGTCCTAAGTGTGGTCACAAGTGCAATAGAGATACTGTTGATGTTGGTGTAGGAGTGATCCACGGTCCATATGGATGTATATGCGGCTGGTCTGAGTGGTCGGAATTTCATTCAAGTGAAGGTAAGAGCGCAAAGCAAAACGAATATCCCAATCATATTGTTGATTCAATGGGTGGCTTGACCCCACTCAACATAGGGAAGTCCTCATGAGCACGCTCACACCAGATGACACATGCGCGCCGCTCGCGCGTGAGTATCTGAACCTATGCGATCGATGTAACGAGAACGCACGAGTGCGCGATGAGTTGTACTGCCATGACCGCGCCATAGCCAACGAAAAGGAGCGGCCATGCTAGAAGCAGACTTGTTGGCGAAGTACATGCTACTTTCTGGTTCGACGTTTAGCATAATCGCCTTACTTATTGGCGCCCCAGTCTCCAATGCTATCGCCCTTGGTATTTTTGTCGGGGTGTTGTTGTATTGTGGAGCGCGTTGGCGGTATCGCCGTAGCGATACCGCTCGAGTTATTAAAAACTCAACAATCACAAAGGAGAGGTTGTGAGCACTGCGCGATGTCCATTTTGTGTTGAGGTTAGTGCCAACGTTGAGCTTCAGCGCTTGCACATCGACCATCATATTTCACAATTGCGGGATGCCGTTGCGTACGGAAATGTGGCCGCACGGATTGAGAATAAAGGAATAGTCATTGAAAACGGCGAGGGCGTCATCATGAACATCGCAAGTGAAGACATCGTGGAGTTTCTTGAACTCATAATTGAAACATATAGTGACTGACAGTCGAGGTTATTCTGAGGTAAGCGGATCACGGGGAGAAGGCGACTTTTCGTGCCAGCACTGCGGTCACGCAACGACCATAGTCGAGAATTGAACCTAACGCAAAGGAGGACTCGGAATGTACATTCCTGATCCGGTGGAGTTGATGGAAGCGCGACAAGAACAATTGATGGACGAGTGGGAGGCGGCACAACAGGACGTGCCAGAGAACTCGTTCCGTTGCCCATATTGCGGCAACGTGTCGAAAGGTGAACTCATCAGTTTGTCAGCGGACCCAAGCGCTCCAGTGATGTGTTATGACTGCTTGCCGGATGATACAAAGGCAGCGTTCGATAAATTCAAGCAGTACATAAAGGAGCAGAAATGAGCAGCAAAGCCGACTACGTCCGCCGACAATCGCAAACACGAAAACATGCCTGCCATTGGCCGGGATGTGGCAAACAAGTCCCACCTGCGATGTGGGGTTGTAAATCGCACTGGTTCGCTTTGCCAACAACCTTACGGCGGCGTATATGGGCAACATACAAGCCAGGCCAAGAACAACGACTAGATC
>JBPCWY010000072.1:0-2605 GCA_051009035.1 Gammaproteobacteria bacterium | reverse complement strand
GCAAACAGGGGTCCAATGAGCCTTTGTTTTGCGCTTGGTTCGACGTAGTCGGCAAACAACACTTCCGACAACACTCGCGTTGCACTTACATAACTACTCATTAACGTAAAGACGCTGGTGCGAATATCGTTGGTTACGGCGGCGCTGTAATCGCGCACATATGCCGTTTTGTCTTGATGAAACAAGTTTGTCATCGTCGATGTAATGACACCGACGACAAGCATCAATATTGCCAACACAGTCAGCAAAATCTTTAATCGAATTGGAAAAGAAAATTTCTTCATGATCGCTTCACTTCAACGTAATGTTTATCGAATAAATACATGTCGATCTCTTTGTCACTTGGCGTTAACTGCAACAGACGCGTAACTGAGGTTGCCAACGTCATCTACCGCTCGCACGGTCACAACGTTCGCGCCGGGTTGCAACTCGACGGCCGCGTTTATGCGGCCGTTGTCATTGACTATTTCGATACCGTCGACATAGACGGCAGCATCCTCGTCTGTTCGGCCGTTGAGGCGCCAATTGCCTGCTGATACAACATCGGACGGGGGCTCCAGTTCCAGCATCGGAGCATCGCGATCCTGGATTACGCGCAACATACGACTCGCACTCTGCGCACTCTGCGACAGGTCAGCACGGCTGCGAACATGCCAGTAGTAGGTGCCTGGACCAAGCGCCCCATGCGTGAACGAACTACCGATCACGTCATCGTCCACCAGCCTGTCAGAGAAACCGGGGTCTCGGGCAACGACGATGTGGTAGCGGTCGGCGCGGCCCACTGGCGCCCACGTGAATACCACCTGCTTTGGAATCTCGCGGTACTTCACCACAGAATTGTTTGACGGCCCTACACTCTTGGGTACAGGCGGTATTTTGCTAACGCGCATATCCGTACCCGTTGGATCGATCGTTATGGAGTCCTGCGAGTCGATTGTCTTTTTCTGACCGTCAAGGCCCTCGATTCTTGCAGTTCCTTGGTGCAGGTTGACTGTCGTCGACTTATCGTCATTGACCGTAATCAAGAATTTGACCTTGTCCCCGGGTTTTTCAGGCAGCAACGTCACATTACTATTGGGAAGGTCGACACCAAATTGGAAGCGTGTCCGCTGGTCGGTTGCCAGGGTGCCTGATAACTCACCATCCATCATGACGAGAACCGACTGTCTTGTCTGAAGAAACGGATCAGCTTCCTGCTCGTCGAATATGATGAGTGAATTCTCGCCAGTTGTTAAATGGCTGCGCCGGTTTACTTGCAGTAGTGCGATCGATCGCGAAAACGTCTGGACGGCGTCGTTGTGCCGGACTTCATCTCCGGTGTGGGCCGTATTCCACGCTAATGAATCGGCTTTTCGTCGTTTTACACGCCGATTGATTTTCACAATTTCAGCGGCGAAGATAGGTTCGGTAGTTGACGATTCAGAATCGACGTTGATGATAACTTCGCTTGCCTGTTGTATATCGTTCAGTTGCCCTTCTTCATAGTCACCGACGAGTTCCGATCCGATTGGAAAGTAGATACCGATGAGTGCCACAAGAAATGCGACAAAAATACCGGCGCAACCTAAAACCAATCCAAATTCCGACGCTAAGAAGAATACCGTACGACGCCGCTCGTGGCCGTCGCCTCGTTTCCCGTCATGCTGTAGTTTGTTGTCTGTCGTCATGTCTGTCTCTAATACGTTCCTTGAACTCTGAGAAACCAACCTTCCTCTGAGTAGTCATTGTCGAATCGAAGATCGCTGGAGAAATCGGTAAAGTTGTAGCCGATTCCGAGCCCAAGATGGTCCAATTTGTTCCACATCAATTCGCCCAGCCAACCGGCGCGCGCGTCGTGCGCCTCGCGTTGCGTGAGTTGTCGGTATTCCGTGCCAAATGACAAGTGCCATGGCATCTTGAAATTGAGACGCTGAATACTCAGTGCCGTCGTTGTTTCAACGTCGAGCAGTTGTTCGAGCTGAGTCGTCTTGACTTTCATCGCCTGTTTTCCGACCCATTCGATGCCCTTTGTTAGATCGACAGACCAATCCGCAGAAACCAGATTGGCGGTACTGTCGTCGTATCGCGTGTCAAGTTGAGCCGGTGTTGCCTCACTTTCGATGCGTGCTAGCTTGAACAAAACGTTCCAACGATCGCTCTCGACCGGACGTACTGCGAAACCCAAGCTGGCTTCTGCGAAATTTGTCGATTGATCCGGTTGCAATCGATCGTCGCTTTTGCTCAGGCGGTACTCGCCGAGGAAGGTGAATGCAGGCGATACTTTGACTTCACCGTAGTTGAACGAAGCGAATTGATCGAGCTCGGTCACTCCGCGCTGGCGACGTATTTCGTTACGTGTACTTATCTTTACGCCGTTGAGGTCGTAGCTGACGCCGCCGATGATCGCAGCCTGCTCGTTTTCAAGGCCATTGCCTATTTGTTGTGTAGTGGTTTCGCCGGACAGCAACAACGACAATCCCTCTGTTACGCGCCAGTCCCGACGAATGCCCGCCAGCGATCGCAGCGCATTGTTTTGGCCACCATGATCCCACTGATACTCGGTGTACACGGTGCCGCCGGAGCCAAAAGGCGCTTCGACACCGGCAACGGTCGTATCGCTCAGTCC
>JBPCWY010000071.1:0-6282 GCA_051009035.1 Gammaproteobacteria bacterium | reverse complement strand
GCCGCCGTTGTGCCGCTTCCCAAAAACGGGTCTAATACCGTATCGCCGCGTTTGGTCGTCGCCAAAATTAGGCGGCGCAATAATGCTTCGGGTTTTTGCGTGGAGTGCAGTTTTTCGCCGTCTTTGCCGCGCAGGCGCTCTTTGCCGCCGCATAGCGGAAATTGCCATACGCTTGTCATCTGCTTTCCGCCGTTTTCGTTTTTCATCGTTTTGTGATTGAAAACGGCGCGCCCTTTTTCGCTTTTTTTCGCCCAAATTAATGTTTCGGTTGCGTTGGTAAAACGGACGCCGCGAAAATTCGGCATCGGATTCGTCTTGTGCCAAATAATATCGTTTTGCAGCCAAAAACCCAAATCTTGCATGAGCGACATCAGCCGCCCGATGTTGTGGTAGGTGCCAATCGTCCAAATCGCGCCGTCATCTTTGAGAATGCGGCGGCACTCCGCGAGCCATGCGCGGCAAAAATCGTCGTATTCGGCAAACGAGGAAAACTTGTCCCAAGAATCTTCCACACCGGCTACGCGCGTCATGTTCGGGCGGAACAGCGCTTTTTTTAATTGCAAATTGTAGGGCGGGTCGGCGAAAATTAAATCCGCGGATTTGTCCGGCAACTGCGGCAGGATTTTGCGGCAGTCGCCGTGCAGGACACGCCAGCCGTCTCCGCCGTTGCGGCGCGCCGCGGGCATATTGTCCGCCGCTTGCAACAGCGCGTTCATTGCGCCGCCCACAGCCGCCACAATAAAATGAGCGCGACGGCAAACAACATCAAAAAGGCGTAGTGGTAAATCGCCCCGCTTTGCAAATGGCGAACGGCGCGCGCCGCCGCGGCAACGGCGCGCGCCGAACCGTTGACGAAAAATCCGTCAATCACCCCCGCGTCCATCCGCCGCCATAACGCGCCGCCCAAACGCCGCGCGCCGCCCGCAAAAAACCAGTCGTTAAACGAATCAAAACCGTATTTCGCGCGCAAAATATCGTAAATAATATTGTTGGCAAATATCTCGGTGCGCCGGGGCCAACCCGCATACAGCCAGCAAGCCGCGATAATCCCGCCGATGCCCGCCCACAACGCCGGATTAACCGCGCCGTGCAAAAGCATCGTCAACGCGCTGCCTTTTGCGTGTTCGCGCACTGCGGCGACGGTGTCGTGTTCGGGCAAAACCGAAATCGCGCCGGAAAAGAAATCGCCGAATAACATCGGTTCAATAAAAAATCCCCCGGCGATAACGGAAGGAATCGCCAGCAACAAAAGCGGGAGGGTGACGACCCAGGGGGATTCGCGCAGGTGTTCGCGGGTGTGTTCGTCCATGCGGGGCGCGCCGTGGAAAGTTAATATTAATAAACGGAAAGAATATAAGGCGGTGATAAACGCGCCCGCAACTAACGCCCAATGCGCAAACGCCGCGCCGGGCAAGGCGGACGCGCCGACCGCTTCAATAATCGCGTCTTTGGAAAAGAATCCGGCAAAAGGCGGCACGCCCGCCAGCGCCAAAGTGCCGATAACCGCCGTCCAATAAGTCAGCGGCATATAACGGCGCAACCCGCCCATTTTGCGCATGTCCTGCTCGTGGTGCATGGCGATAATTACCGAACCCGCGCCCAAAAATAAAAGCGCCTTAAAAAACGCGTGCGTAAATAAATGAAACACCGCCGCGGAATAAGCGGACGCGCCGAGCGCCGCCGTCATATATCCCAACTGCGACAAAGTGGAATAGGCGACGACGCGCTTGATGTCGTTTTGCACCAGCCCCAAAAGTCCCATAAAAAACGCCGTAATAATGCCGATATGCAGCACAACCGCAAGCGCCGTTTCGGATAACTCAAACAGCGGCGACATGCGCGCGACCATAAAAATCCCGGCGGTGACCATCGTGGCGGCGTGAATTAACGCCGAAATCGGGGTGGGGCCTTCCATGGAATCGGGAAGCCAAACATGCAGCGGAAACTGCGCCGATTTTCCCATTGCGCCGACAAACAACAGCAAACAAACCGCCGCCGCCGTATCCCAACCGGCGGGCAAAGCAGCAAGCGATGCAGTTTGCAATTCTTCGCGGCGGGCGAATATTTCGGCGTAATCCAAAACGCCGAAAACCGCCAGCACGAGTCCGATGCCGAGCAAAAAACCCAAATCGCCCACGCGGTTGACCAAAAACGCTTTGAGGTTTGCATACACCGCCGAAGGGCGTTTAAACCAAAATCCAATCAGCAGGTAAGACACCAGCCCCACCGCTTCCCAGCCAAAAAATAACTGCATAAAATTGTTCGCCATTACCAACATCAGCATGGCGAAAGTAAACAGCGAAATATACGCAAAAAAGCGGCAATAGCCCGGGTCGCCCGCCATGTAGCCAATCGTGTAAATATGCACCGCCAGCGAAACGAAAGTGACGACCAGCATCATCAGCGCGGATAAATTGTCCACCAAAAAGCCGGCGGTGATTTTTGCTTCGCCGAATTGCGCCCAGACATACCAGTCAAAATTAATAATTGCGCCGTCCACAATAACATCGCGGGCGATAAACGCGGACGCGGCAAACGCCCAGCCAACGGCGAGAATCGCGGCGCAGTGCGCCCCCCGGTTGCCGAGTATCCGCCCGCCAAAACCGGCTAAAAACGCGCCCAGCAACGGCGCAAACGGAACGGATATTACCAGCAGTTTCATTTTTGCAGGCGCTTCCAGTCGTCTACGTTAATCGTCCGCCGGCTGCGGAAGGCGACGATGAGAATCGCCAATCCGATGGCGGATTCGGCGGCGGCGACGGCGAGGATGAAGACGACGAAAATCTGCCCGTGAATGTCGCCCAAGTAGCGCCCGAAAGCGATGAAATTTAAATTCACCGCCAGCAGCATCAATTCCACCGACATCAAAATAATTAAAATATTTTTGCGGTTAAGAAAAATCCCCGCAACGCCGATGACAAACAACAGCGCCGCGAGAACAAGATAATGCGGGAGTCCGGGAAGGGGCATTCTTTTTTAAGCGCCGCTGTAATACAAGGCATGCACGCCGAGCGCGGCGAAAAAGAATATCGTGGAAAGACCGAAGAAAAAGATAAACCCGGCGCGCGCCAGCGGTTGAAACTCGGCATCCGCGAAAAATTGCAATCCCGGCAGGGTAAGCCATGACACCAGCGACATCCCGAAACAACCGCGCGAAAGCAGCAGCAAAACTACCGTCCAACCCCGCGCTTTCACCGTGCCTAAGAAGATGGAAACGACTCCGGCGTCCAGCTCAACCTCCGGCGGGATTAAGTGCGCGCCCTGAAAATAGGGAAGAAACGCCCATAACAACACCAAGATGACAAAAACGACAAAGCCCGCCAACGCGCGCACCAAAAATTCAGAGAGTGCCATTGTTTTTTTCCTCAGGGGGAGATAAAACTGTTTGCCCGGCGGGCGGCATGGATACCAGCCGCATCCGCCCCGCCCGCGAAGCGCGCACTTGCGCCGCCGGGTCAATATATTTTGCGTCTTTGCGCCGCCGCAAAGTCAGCGCAATCGCCGCAACAATCGCCGCCAGCAACAACGCCGCCGCCAATTCTAAAACATAAACATATTCGGAATACAACAAAACGGCGATGGCGCGCACATTTTCCGGCGGCGCTTCGGGGAGCGGATAGCGCGCAAAATCAAAAAACGGCCCGGCGTAGACGATAAAAACGATTTCGCCCGCCACCAACGCCGCCGCCGCCGCCGCCAGCGGTAAATAACGCCAAAATCCCTCGCGCAGGACTTCCAAATTAATATCCAACATCATAATCACAAACAAAAACAAAACCATCACCGCGCCGACATATACCAGCACGATGAGCAGCGCCAAAAATTCGGCTTCCAGCAACATCCAAACGCCCGCGGACGCCAAAAACGCCGCGACTAAAAACAGCGAAGAATGGACCGGATTGCGCGACAGCACGACGCCCAACGCCGCGCCCAGCAGGACGAAGGAAAACGCGCAAAAAACGATGGGAGTAAAATCCGCCATGCCCGTTATTTTACCACCGCCGCGCCCTTTCCCGCCCGTTTTAAAACCATTCCATGCGGCACTCTATTCCTTTTTCCCGCCGTCCGGCGCGAAATGCCGCCGCCACCGCCACCCCCGGCACCGCCGCCAGCGCGTCCCCGACAAACAACAGCGGCAACCGCCGCCGCCGCCACGGGGCAATATTCGCCTCGCGCAACAAGTCCGAAACCGCGCGCTCGCGCGAATCCGACACATGCAGCCGCTCGCCGCCGCGGCGCAATTGGGCGAAAAGCCGCCCGCCGGTTTTGCCGCCGGACAAGCCGCCGCCGATAATTTCGCGCAACATCAGCGCGCCGCCCAGTTGCGGCAAATCGTGCCTTTCTTGTCCGGTTTCCAACGGCATGCGGAAAAAATCGGGCGGGGGGGGCAATTCGTCCAAATACAACCGCCGCCGCCATACCCGCAAAGTCAATCCGCCCAGCCGCAACGCCAACCCGTCCCGCCGCCCGATGATTTGGCGCGCCGCTTCCGCCAGCCCGCGCTCGCTAAATTTCGCCGATGCGCGGAGCAAGCGGACATGCAGCCAATTTTGCAACCGCGCCGCGCCCGCCGATTCAAAATACGCTAAATCCAAACCGCCCGCCTCGCCCCCCGCCCGTTGTTCGTCTTCGTCCGCAAGCCCGGCAAGCAGCGCGGAAGCCGCGCCCAATCGCGCCGCAGTCGCGGCAAGCGCACTCCCGCAACCGGGGAAATATTCCCGTAAAACGGGCATCGCGCGGCGGCGCAGGAAATTGCGGCGGCGCGCCAAATTGCGGTTGTCGTCGTCTTCCACCCACGACAAACGGCGGCGGCGGGCGTAATCGGCAATTTCACTCCGCGCCAAACCAAGCCAAGGGCGCAATAAGAGCATGTCCGCCGCGCCCGGCAACGGCGCAAACGGGCGCATCGCCCCCAACCCGTGCGCGCCGCTCCCGCGCAAAACCCGAAATAACGCCGTTTCGGCTTGGTCGTCCGCGTGGTGCGCCGCGATAACCGCGCGCGCGGGCAATCCGGCAAACGCTTGCATGCGCACTTGCCGCGCCCATTTTTCGCTGGCATCGCCCGCCGGCGGCGCGGCGCGGCGGACAATGCAACGGACGCCGCGCGATTCGCACAAACGGCGGCAAAACCGCTCCCACGAATCGGCGGCGGCGCTAATCCCGTGATTGACATGGCAGGCAAAAATATCGCGCCGCGCGCCGCTGCGCAAAGCCGCGTCCAACAGCGAGACCGAATCCATGCCGCCGGAAAGCGCAACGGCGGCGGCATCGCCGGGGCGCAGGCGCGCGTCCAAAACGGCGCGCACTGCGGCGGCGGGGTCAGCTTCGCAATTCGGAGTATTTTCCATAATTGCGCCAGCGGCGGCGGCGCTCTTGCATCAGCGCCCCGGTTTCCATGGAGTCAAATTTTTCCAGCGCCGCGGACAATGCGCCGCCAACCGATTCTACGGTTTGTTCAATATTGCGGTGCGCCCCGCCCGCCGCTTCGTCAATGATTTCGTCAATCAGGCGCAGTTTTTTCAATTTTTTGGCGGTCAATCCCAAAAGCGCGGCGGCGTCCGCCATGCGCCCGTTGCTTTTCCATAAAATGGAAGAACATCCCTCCGGCGAAATTACCGAATATACGGCGTAACGCAACATGCCGACATAATCGCCGACCGCCAACGCCAGCGCGCCGCCGGAGCCGCCTTCGCCGATAACGGCGGACAATACCGGCGTTTGCAAAGTCGCCGCCCGCTGCAAACACATGCCGATTGCGCCCGATTGTCCGCGCTCTTCCGCGCCGACTCCCGGATATGCGCCGGGCGTGTCGACGAAAGTCAGCAGCGGCATGCGGAATTTTTCCGCCAAATTCATAATGCGCAGGGCTTTGCGGTATCCTTCCGGTCCCGCCATGCCGAAGTTGCGCTTGATGCGCTCCGCCGTGCCGTGCCCTTTTTGCTGCCCGATAACGGCGACGGAGCGCCCGTTAAATACGGCAAGCCCGGCGACAATCGCGCTGTCGTCCGCAAAATTGCGGTCGCCGTGCAATTCCATAAAATCGGAAAACAAACCGCGCACATAATCCAGCGTTTGCGGGCGGGCGGGATGCCGCGCGACTTGGCAGGTTTGCCAATCGTCCAGCTCGGCGTATATTTTTTTGACGGCGGCGGCGCGTTTTTTGTTGAGCGCGCGCAACCGCTCCAACGCGGCTTTTTCGTCCGTCGTATCTTCGGCGCGCAACGCCTTAATCTCGTCCTCAATCGGCGCGAGTCCGGCCTCAAAATCCAAAAGTCGCGGCAT
>JBPCWY010000070.1:0-9170 GCA_051009035.1 Gammaproteobacteria bacterium | reverse complement strand
CGCATGGAAGAAACCGAAAGGTCGGGCGCGTGCAACCACGGACGCCCTTGCTGGCAACAAATAGAACGCGGTTATTTTGACCGCATATTCCGGCGCGGAAGATAATGCGCGCGCTGGCGTTGGCGGGACCTACGGCGTCCGGCAAAAGCGATTTCGCCCCGGCGCTCGCCGCCGCGTTAAACGGCGAAATTATCAGCGTTGATTCCGGCGCGGTATACCGCGAAATGAATATCGGCACGGCAAAACCGCCGCCCGCCGTCCGCGCGCAAACGCCGCATCATTTAATTGATGTCGCCAATCCGGATGAAAATTTTAATGCCGGAAAATTTTGCCGCCTCGCGGCGGCGGCGTTAACAGAAATTACGGCGCGCGGCAAACTGCCGATTTTTGCCGGCGGCGCGATGATGTATTTTCATGCATTTTCGCGCGGCTTGCATGATTTTCCGCCCCCGTCCATGCCCCTGCGCGCCAAGCTGCGCGAAGAGTTGCGGCGGTTGGGCGCGCCGGCGATGCACCGCCGCTTGGCGCAATTGGACCCGGCGGCGGCGGCAAAAATCGCGCCGTCCGATTCGCAACGAATCGCGCGCGCACTGGAAATTATCGGCGCGGCAAACGCGCCGCTTTCGCAATTGCAATCGCGTCCCAAAACATCCCCGCCGGATATTTCTTTTATTTTATTAATGCCCGCCGACCGCGCGCAACTGCGGCGCGCGATTGATTCGCGTTTGCAAAACATGTTCGCCGAAGGCCTTGTTAAAGAAACGGAAACGGCGGCAAAAAAATACAACCTCGCGCCCGACTCGCCGCCGCTGCGCATGGCGGGATACCGGCAAGCGGCGGCGTTTTTACGCGGCGAAACCGACGAAGAAGAAATGAAAAAACGCGCCTACTACGCTACTTGCCAACTCGCCAAACGGCAAATGACATGGCTCAAAAAATGGCAACCCGCCCCGAATTTCATAGACCCCTTCGCCCTCGAAGCGGAAAAAAAAATAATGAAAGCCGCGCAAAATTTTTGCGGTTGAATATTAACTTCCGCTCCCGCCAATTTACCCCCGCGCCGCCAAATAACGGGAAAGCGGGCAGAACCGTGCGGGTGTTTTTGCGCGTTAAATTATTCTTTTGTATTTTTGGCGCATTCGCAAACAAGCGCAAATATTAATTTAATTAATCCGCCCATACCGGCGCGCCGCGCGCCGGAACAGTTTGCACGCGCCACCGGGCTTTTTCCATTAATTTCTTAAAATTCAAACGGACGCGAAACTCTTCGCCCAAGCTGGGCGCGTTGCGTCCCGCCAGCCATATCGTATCATCGGCGTTCGGGTTGTATTGTTCCTGCAACCGCCCGTTGGGCAAACAGGCGGCGGTAATGTCCTCCAAGGTTCTTTGGTTTCCTTCTTCGCGGTAATTGTATTTTACAAAAACCGTGGTGGTTAAAAAAGATTCGCCGCCGCGTTCCACGGAGACGGGCAAAAGTCCCGGAATATCAATTTGCCGGTTTTGGCGGCGTTGCCGGACGCGCATGGAGATTTGCGACATTTGCAAAGTCGCCGTGCCGCGCCCTTCGGCGCGTTCGGCTTTGGAGTCCACAAACAACGCTTGCTTAATGGAATGTCCGGGCAAAAAAACATATTGCGCGCGTTTGTAATCCACTTTGCCGAACAGCCGCACCGGCATTTTTGCCACGCCCATGCCGTCCAACGCTTCGCGCGTAATGTCTTCGGCGATGTCCATAGGAGCGTCGTTTTCCATCTTAAAAATTTCCAATGTTTGCCGCCGGTAATCCGCAAGCGCCTGAAAAACCAGGCGCAAGGTGGCTTTTTCAATATCTTCCAACAAGCGCGGATTGTTGCCGGGGAGATTCATTATTTTGCCGCGAAAGCCGCCGCTTGCGCGCATTTTTGCCGCGCCAATTTGGCGTATTCGGGGACTTTTTCAATGCCGATATAACGCCGCCCGCATTCTGCCGCCGCTGCCGCCGTTGTGCCGCTGCCGACAAAAGGGTCTAAAACCGCGTCGCCGGGGTCCGAAAAAAGCCGCACCACGCGCCGCGCCAATTCGGCGGGAAACATTGCTTCGTGCCGGTCATTTGCCCGCACCGAAGGAATGCGCCATACCGCGCGGGAACCCCAATCCCGCCATTCTTCGGCGGACAGGCGGGCGCGGTTAATCGGCGTAATGCCGGGTTTCCAAAAAATGTAAAGGTATTCAAATTCATCCACGGCGCGGTAGGAATTGCTGTGCCACCGGCTGTTCGCCCAACAGGGGTCTTTCGCCCATATCCGCCGGTCGTAAAGATACAAGCGCGATTCTTCCGCCCATTCCTGCAACATGCCGCCGGTTAGGAAAACTTTGGTTTGGGTTTGCCGTTTGCCGCCGCGGACATTGTTGTTTTCCAGCCGCCGCTGGACGGTTTGTTCGCTGCAACCGAGAATGCCGGCCAGTTGGGCGCGGGTGTGAAACGGATGGCGGCGTTTTGCCGCCAGCACATCATCGCGCAAAACGGCGCATTTTTTGCGGCTGTTGTCCGCTTGAATGCGGGGCATCGCCGGGTCGGGCAGGCATAAAATATCGGCGATATTAATAATCATAAAACCGCCCGGACGCAAAACATCGGCATGCGCTTGCACTACGCCGCGCAATAATTCGCGCCAACCGGAAAAAGAGGCGTTTTTTTCATATGATTTTCCGACAAAATACGGGGGCGACCAAAAACTTGCGGCAATCGTTTCCGGGCGAATGCGGAGCATTAATCGGGCGGCGTCGCCTTGGTGAATTCGGTTTTCGGGCAAGAAACCGCGGTCGCCGGATTCGCAACGGACGGCGGCGGTTTGGGCGGCGGGCAAGGCGGAATTCATGCCTTTATTATAGTATTTTTTTCGCCCGCCGCAAACGCGCGGGGGATTATTTTTGGCAGCGGGGGCAGTAATATGTGGCGCGGCCGCTTTGGGTTATTTTTTTGATTGCGCCGCCGCAGGCGCAGGGTTTTCCGGCGCGTCCGTATACTTTCCATTGCATTTGGAAATGACCGGGCGCGCCGTCCGGATGCGAAAAATTGCGGAGCGTGGAACCGCCCGCCCGTAATGCTTTTTGTAAAATTTGTTTGATTGCCGCGGCGAGTTTTTCGGCGCGGGCGGCGGAGATTTTGCCCGCCGGGGTTTGCGGGCGGATGCGCGCCAAGTGCAGCGATTCTGCGGCGTAGATATTGCCGATTCCGGCGACTGCGCGCCCGTCCAACAGCGCGGTTTTGACCGGTGCTGCGCGTCCTTTCCATGCATCGCAAAGCAGCGCGCCGTTAAATTTTGCCGACAACGGTTCCGCGCCTAAATTGCGCAGCAAGGGATGCGAATCGGGCGCGCCCGCATGCCAGACAAAACAGCCGAAACGGCGCGGGTCATGGTAGATTAAAAATTGCCCGCCGATTTGCAGCGCGATGTGTTCGTGTTTGTTTTGCGGGGGCGTTTTGGAAAAATAAAAAACGCCGCTCATGCCCAAGTGCGCGACAACCGCGCCGCCGTCCAAATCAAATATTAAATATTTGCCGCGCCGCCGCATGCGCAAAACGGTTTTGCCGACCAGCCGCGCCCGTAAATTTTTGTCCACCGGCAGGCGCAGGCGGCGGCAGCGGACAATAACTTCGTCTATGCATTTGCCGCGCAGTTGTCCGGCAATGCCGCGCCGGACGGTTTCTACTTCGGGCAATTCGGGCATGGTTAATTTTAATCCGTTTGGATTTTGTTCGGGTTTTAATCGGCGCGGTATTAACTTAAATTTAAACTTAACGCGGGCGGACGCCGAAAGTCATGCGCGGCAAACCGGCTAAATCGGTGCGGCAGGAGATGCCGCAAAAACCGGCATCGGCGAATAATTTGCGCACCGCGTTTTCTTGCGCCGCGCCGTGTTCCACCAACAACAAACCGCCCGCGCGCAAATGCCGCGGCGCGCCGGCGACGACCGCCTGCAACGATTGCAATCCGTCCGCGCCGCCGCACAACGCGAGGGGCGGTTCAAATTTTAATGCCGCCAGCGCGCCGTCTCCGGCGGCGATGTATGGCGGGTTGGCGACGATTAAATCAAAAACTTCGCCGATGCCCGCAAACCAGTCGGTTTGGCAAAAACGCGCCGGGGCGTTTAGGCGCGCGGAATTTTTTTGCGCCAAGGCGAGCGCGTCTTCGCTGCAATCGGCGAGCAATACTTTGCTTTGCGGGCGCAATCGCGCGATGGACAAACCAATTGCGCCGCAGCCCGCGCCTAAATCCAGCGCGCGCGCGGCGCGTCCGGGCAGGATGTGCGCCAGCGCGGTTTCGGTCAACTCTTCGGTTTCGGGGCGGGGCGCGAGCGCCGCCGGCGTCGTCATAAAATCCAAGCCCATAAATTCGCGCCGCCCGATGATATACGCCGCCGGTTCGCCCGCCAAACGGCGGCGAATATTCGCGGCGAGTTTTTGCCGCAATGCGCCGTCCATTTTTTCTTCGGCGCGCGCGGCGAGTTCGCCGTCCCCGATATTCATGCAATGTTTTAACAAAACGCGCGCGTCTATGTGCGCCGCCGCAACGCCCCCCGCGGCGAGTTTGCGCTCCGCGTTTTGCAATGCATCGCCCACGGAATTAACCGCCATCCGCGTCCGCCAATGCGTCCAGCACTTCGTCCAATTCGCCTTCCATGACGGCGGGGAGTTTGTAGAGGGTGAGCCCGATGCGGTGGTCGGTTATTCTGCCCTGCGGAAAATTGTATGTGCGGATGCGTTCGGAACGCTCGCCGCTGCCGACTAACGCGCGCCGCGTTTCGGATGTTTTTTGGCGCGCTTCGCACCGTTTTTGTTCGGCGATGCGCGCGCGCAAAACATTCAACGCGCGCTCGCGGTTTTTGTGTTGCGAGCGCCCGTCCTGGCATTCCGCGACAATGCCGGAGGGCAGGTGGGTGACGCGCACGGCGGAATCGGTCGTATTTACATGTTGCCCGCCCGCGCCGGAAGAGCGGAAAGTTTCCACGCGCAAATCGGCGGGCGACAATTCAATGTTGTCTTCGGGCAGCGCCTCCGGAAGGACGGCGACGGTGGCGACCGAAGTATGGACGCGCCCCTGCGATTCGGTTTCGGGGACGCGCTGGACGCGGTGCGCGCCCGATTCGTATTTGAGCCGTCCAAACGCGCCGCGTCCGGAGACGCGGCTGACGGTTTCTTTGCAGCCGCCGGTTTCGTTTGCGCTTTGCGAGATAATTTCGGTTTTCCATTTTTGCGCCTCGGCGTAGCGGCAATACATGCGAAACAACGCCCCGGCAAACAGCCCCGATTCTTCGCCGCCCGCCGCCGCGCGGATTTCCAAAAAACATCCGCGCCCGTCGTTTTCCGACTCCGGCGCGGCGAGGCGGCGCAATTCTTTTTGCAACGCTTCGCCGTCCGCGGCGATTTTTTTGCATTCTTCGCCCGCCATTTTTGCAAGTTCGCCGCCGGCGGAATCGCGCTCCATTTCGCGCAATTCGCCGAGCTTGCGCCGCGCCTCCCGCCAAGCGCGAAAAGCATCGGTCAGCGGCAAAAGTTTTCCGTATTCGGCGGAAAGCGCGCGCAATGCGCCGCGCCCCGGCTGCGCCATTTCGTTTTCAATCGCGGCGCGCCGCGCGTCCATTTCGCGCAGT
Organism: Gammaproteobacteria bacterium; assembly: GCA_051009035.1. Classification (GTDB taxonomy): domain Bacteria; phylum Pseudomonadota; class Gammaproteobacteria; order Tethybacterales; family Persebacteraceae; genus Persebacter. Next base: position 3,536 of record JBPCWY010000070.1, on the reverse strand, counting down.
TTGTCGTGCAGTTTGTCCGGCAGGGAAAAATTCATGTTCGGTTTTCCAAAAGCGTTTTGAGGCGGGCGCGCAAATATTTCATCGGGCGCGCGCCTTTGATGCTTTTGCAATTATAGCAAAGCAACGCCAAATTTTTATATTCGCAACCCCCGCCCGCGGACGGCGGAATTACGCGGACGGCGCACAAATGCCGCTTGTCAAACCGCGTCCGGCAACCGGCGCATTCGCCGTTTTGCACGCCAAATTTGCGGTTTTTATCGTCCGCCGTAAATTTCCGATTAATCATGTTTCGCGATTTATTTTAACAATAATCGGCGCAATTTTTTCATCCCGCCAAAAACGAAAACTTGACATTGGCAAATTTTTCGGATACAATAGAATCGTTCAAGTATACAAATCCTCCCTTTTGCCGGGGGTGTCGTCCTATACAATACCTCCGGGGAATGGGCGGCAGTATCTTTCATGGATTTGTAGATGCTTGAACAACGCCCGGCGCGATTGCGCCGATTTGTCCTTGGTTGCGGGGAAATTCCATGCCGGGAAGATTCAACAGAATACTGCAAATGAAACATGTTTTGCATGTCGTATCTCTTTTTTTATTTTCTTCTTCTATTTTTGCGGAAGAAAAAAGAAACGAGGACTCTTATGCGCAAGAATGGTGCGCAAAGAATCAAGGAGAATCGGAAGCGCGCTTGCCTGACGGGGCAAGAGTGGATTGCCTTTTGCCCGATTACGCCGTTGAATTTGATTGGGGCAAAGGGCTTAAGGTTTACGAATGTATCGGACAAGCCCTTTTTTACGCCGCCGAAACAAAACGCAAACCCGCCTGCATGCTTATACAAAAAAGCGGGCAAAGCAACGAATCTTTTTACCGGCATGCGCGCCGCGCGTTGGTTGCCGCCAAAGCGTCGGGCGTTATTGTTTGGTGCATTAACCCCGAAGGCATTAAAAGGGAATGCTGAAAAAATTACCGTTTTCTATTGTTAGGGTGCTTCAATTAATCGGCATGTGGAGTATTGCGATTTTGGCGGGCTTCGGGTTGCATTGCCTGCTTCGGTTGTTTTGGTTATAAACCCGGTTTGTTTTATCCCCGCGCTGAAATTTATTTCGGCGCGAAGCGGGCGCAAAAAAAAATCAATCGTCCGATTTCGGGTGCAAAAGTTTCGCCGCCAACCTCCGCGAAAAATCGTTTAGGACTTCTTCCGGGTTTTCGCCGCGGCGGAGGCGGGCGGCGGCGCGTTGGGATTCCAGCTGGCGCGCGGTTTCGGCTTGTTCGCGGCGGGCGAGGGTTTCGGGGGTGGGGCGGGTTTTCCACCAGCGGCAAAAATCGGCGACATGTTTGTCTACGATTTCGCGCGCTTGGTCCGCCGCTTCGCCGCGGGCTTGTTGCGATTGTTCGGCTTGCGCGCCGAGTTGTTCCAAAGTATAAAGAAAAACATCGGGCAGGGCGGCGATTTCGGGTTCAATATCGCGCGGCACGCCCAAATCGGCGAAGACCATCGGGCGATGGCGGCGGCGGGCGATGGCGTGTTCAACCGCGCCTTTTCCGATTAGCGGCAGCGGGCTGGAAGTCGCGCAAATCACAATATCAAAATTTTCCAAAACAGCGGGCAGGGCGGCGAGGGCGATTCCTTCGCCGCCCGCGGGTTTGGCGACGGCTTCGGCTTTTTCGGCGGAACGCGCCGCCACGGCGATTTTTCGCGCGCCGCGTTTGGCAAAAATCGGCGCGCCGGAACGCGCCATGCCGCCCGCGCCGACAAACAAAACAGAGACGGCGGAAAAATCGGGGAAGATTCCGGCGGCGGCGCGCGCTAATAATCCGCAATACGAAACGGAATGCCGCCCAATATCGGTTGCGCCCCGCACGGCTTTGGCGGCGGCGAGGGATTTTTCCAGTAGGCGGTTGATAAAAACGCCCGATGCGCCGTTGTCGCGGGCGATTTGCGCCGCCCGCTTAAATTGTCCGGTGATTTCGGGTTCGCCGATGATTTGGGATTCCAGCCCGCTGGCAACGCAAAACGCGCGGCGCACCGCCGCCTCGGCGCGCAGGCGAAAAAGCGCATCGCCGCCGCCGTTGCCGGACAGCCATTTTGCGACTTCCGCCGGGCGGTCGGTGAGGCAATAAACTTCCGTGCGGTTGCAGGTGGAGAGGATTGCCGCCTCGCGCGCGTAGCGTCCGGCGAGCAGCTGCGAAAGCCGCGCCGCCAAAGATTCGCCCGAAACGCCGAGCATGCCGCGTTGTGAAGCGGACGCCGAGCGGTAATCCGCGCCGATGGAAAATAACTGCGAAAGTTCTTCCATAACGCAATTTTACCGCATTTGCGGCGGTTATGAAACGCCGGGGCGGGAAAATCCTGCGCGTTTTTGCGCTGCGCGTTTTCACTTTGCGGGCTTGCGGCGGGCGGGGTTTTTGGGACGGCGGCGGGACTCGTCCGCGAAAAAAATGCGGGCGGGTATGGGATAATCGGGCGGTGTTTCATCTCATTCTTTTAAATCCGGAGATTCCGCCGAATACCGGCAACATTATCCGGCTGGCGGCAAACACCGGGGCGCGGCTGCATTTGGCGGGAAAACGCGGTTTTGAGTTGTCCGACAAACACATGCGGCGGGCGGGTTTGGATTATCACGAATACGCCGAAGTATTGGCGCACGATTCGCTGGAAGCGGCTTTTGCGGCGGCGGGGACGGGGCGGCGTTTTGCGGCGGCGGTGCGGGGCGAAACGCGGTTTGACAAGCCGCAATACCGCGCCGGGGATATTTTTGTATTCGGGCGCGAATCGTCCGGTTTGCCGCCCGAAATCCTCGCCGATTTTGCCCCCGAAAACCGCCTGTATATCCCAATGCGCCCCAAAAACCGCAGCATAAATTTGTCCAACGCCGCCGCCGTGTTGCTGATGGAAGCGTGGCGGCAGCAGGAGTTTTTTGGGGCGGAAAGAATTTGACCGCGAAATGCGGAATTTTGGGCGTTTTGTGGTATAGTTTTCACATGATTTTTAGCGGCGGCGAAAAAGGGTTTAGCGGCGGCAAAAAATGGAGATGCGGCGGCGGGATTTTGCGCGGTTTTCTCTGCATTTTATTGCTGGCTCTGGCGGCGGCATGCGGCGGGGGCGGCGGTGCGGGCGGCGGAAATATCCTGTCAACGGATGCGCAGGACAATAAAGCGCCGGGCAATAGAGAGGGAACGCCGAGAGAGGAAGCGCCGGACGATTCGCCTTTTGTAGAAGGAAATTGCAAAAACAGAGAATTAATAGCGCCGGATGAAATCTGCCTGAAAACCTGCGAAAGTGGCGAGCAGATTCCAGAGTCGGAAATATGCATGCAAACTTGCGAAGACGGCGGGCGGATTCCGGAGACGGAAACCTGCCTGCAAACTTGCGAGAATGGCGAGCGGATTCCGGAGACGGAAATATGCATGCAAACTTGCGAAAGCGGCGAGCAGATTCCAGAATCGGAAATATGCATGCAAACTTGCGAACACGGCGGGCGGATTCCGGAGTCGGAAATATGCATGCAAACTTGCGAAGACGGCGGGCAGA
>JBPCWY010000069.1:0-18858 GCA_051009035.1 Gammaproteobacteria bacterium | reverse complement strand
GGCGCAGCTTTCGCGCCTTTCGGCGCGGCAAATTCAAACCCAAGTTTGCCTTCTTCGGTTAAAGTTAAATGCGCCGAAAAAGGCCTGCCGGTTCTTTTGGAAACGAACCCTTGCAGCAATGCGGTTTTTCTTTTTTCCAACAGCATTTTAATTTCTTCGGCTTGCATCTCGCGCCGCAACAGGCGGCGCGAAAGCGAAAAATCGCACGCTTCGGACGGCTTGCGCTCGCACAAAAACATGTTGCCCGCATCGCGCACCGGCGCATTGCATTTCGGACACGCGCCGACCGATTCTTTTTGGCGCAATTCGTCTTCGGGCATCGGCGCTTTGTCAAAATCAAACGCCGCGCGCCACATTCCTTTGTCGTCTTTTTGCAAAACCGTTTCGGCGGAAAACTCGCGCCCCATTTTACTGCGAAATCCGGACAACTCTTCCGTCTTGCCCGCGCCTAACAACGCTTCCGCTTCGGGGACGGAAAACTCGCGTCCGGCGACCGCTTTCCAAATAAAAAATTCGCATTGTTGGCATGAAAAACGGCGGTGGCTTTCGCGCACTTCGCCGCCGCACGCGGGGCATTTCGCCCGCAACACGGCGTAATCGCCCGGGATGCCTTCCACATCGCCGCACGCTTTCGCCGCCGAAACGATGTTGCCGATTAGCGCGTGAATCTCTTTCATAAAATCCCGCCCGTTAAATTTGTTGCGCTCAATGCGCCGCAGTTTATATTCCCATTCGCCGGTCATCATCGGCAAAGTTAAATCTTCCACGCGCAACGCCCGCAACAAACGCAACAGCGCATGCGCCTTGCCGGTCGGTTTGAGTTCGCGCCCGTCCCGCGCTACATAACGCTCCGCCACCAGCCGCTCTATAATCGCGGCGCGGGTCGCCGGCGTTCCCATCCCGCGCTCGCGCATGGCTTCGCGCAGCTCTTCGTCTTCCACAAATTTTCCCGCGCCCTCCATCGCCGAAAGCAACGTCGCTTCGTTGTAGCGCGGCGGCGGCGCGGTCCGCTTTTTTTCGGCGGCGATTTGTTGGACGGAAACTTCTTCGCCCGCCTGGGCGGGGGATTTGTAGGAAGATTTTAGCGGCGCAATTTTCGCGTCCTGCGGCGCTTGCCCGCCCACCGCACGCCAGCCCGGCGCGATTAAAATCCGCCCTTTGGTCAAAAAAACATGCCCGGCGACCGCGGTGCGCCGTTCCGTTGTTTCGTATTTTGCGGGCGGAAAAAACGCGGCGATAAAACGCATGACAATCAGCCGGTATATTTTCTTTTCAATATCTTTGGCGGAGTGTTTCAGCGGCTCCCCGGTCGGCGCAATGGCGAAGTGGTCGGATACTTTGGCGTTGTTAAACACCCGTTTATTCGCCGGTTGCACCAGCTTTTTTTGCAGCGCTTCGGCGGCAAACTTTCCGAATTCGGAATTGTTTTCGGCGAGCGCGGCGAGCGTTTTGGAGACGACCGCGGGATAATCTTCGGGCAGGGCTTTGGAATCGGTGCGCGGGTATGTGATTGCTTTATGGCGCTCGTAAAGCGCCTGCGCAGCACCCAGCGTAGCGCGCGCCGGCAGCCCGAAACGGGTGTTTGCTTCGCGCTGCAGCGAAGTTAAATCAAACAACAGCGGCGGGAGCTCGGAGGACGGTTTTGTTTTTTCTTCCGCCTTTCCGGTTTTGTTTTTGCATTCATTGGTAATTTTTAACGCGCGCGCTTCTTCCCAAATGCGCTCCGGTTTCGCCCCTTTTTGCGGTTTCGGGTCAATCCAAAGCCCTTCATAAACGCCCGCTTCGGCGGCGAAAGACGCGCGCACTTCCCAATAATCCGCCGGAATAAACGCCGTAATTTGCTGTTCGCGGTCTACTAAAATCGCCAGCGTCGGCGTTTGCACGCGCCCCACGGTGGTCAGCATAAAACTCCCCGCCGGCGAGTGCAACGCGGTCATGGCGCGGGTTGCGTTCACGCCCACCAGCCAGTCGGCTTGGTCGCGCGATTCCGCCGCTTCCCGCAACGGATGCATGGAATCGCCCTCGCGCAATTTTCCAAATCCGGCGCGAATCGCGGCGGGCGTCATGGAGCTCAACCACAAACGGCGCACGGGTTTTCCGCCTTCCGCTTGGTTTGTTTTCGCGCTCCGGTTGCCGCCGGAAAAATAACGGATTAGGTTGCTGAATATTAATTCGCCTTCGCGCCCCGCATCGCAGGCGTTAATCACATCCTTAATATCCGGGCGGCGGTATAATTTTTCCAGGACGCGCAACCGGTCGGCGGATGTTTTAATCGGCGACAAATCAAAATACTCGGGCAACACCGGCAAGTTGTCCAATTTCCATTTTCCGCTTTTCACTTCAAATTGCTCCGGCGCGGTAATTTCCAAAAGATGCCCGACCGCGGAGCTGACGATGTATTTTTCGCCTTCGTAAAAATCAATTCCCCTTTTGCCCGAACGGCTTTTCATTCCCCCCAATGCGCGCGCAATGTCGCCGGCGACCGACGGTTTTTCGGCGATAACCAGCGTTTTGTCCGGCGCGGAAGAAGGCATGCGGCGGGGTTAAATATCCAAGTTGGCGACATAACGGGCATTGTCGCCGATAAACTTTTTGCGCGGCTCCACCAAATCGCCCATGAGCATGGAAAAAGTTCCGTCCGCTTCCTGCGCGTCTTCCACCCGCACCTGCAACAGGCGGCGCGTTTGCGGGTTCATTGTTGTATCCCACAACTGCGCGGGATTCATTTCGCCCAGCCCTTTAAATCTTTGGATGGAAAGCCCCGATTTGGCGCGCGCCAAAAGCCATTCCACCGCCCCCGGCAAACCGCGCACTTCTTCTTCGGCGCGCTTTTCGCCTTTTTCCGAAAACGCGGCGACCCGCCCCGGCGCATGCAACACCGGCGCCAATTCGCGTGCCACGGCAAGCAGGCGGTCGTATCCGGGGCTGTTTAAAAAATGGTTGTCAATGCGAAACGGGCGCGCGTTGCCGTATTCCATGCGCTCGCCCTGCAACAGCCGCTCGTTGCGCGCATCGTCAAACACCGCGCGCAAAGTTATATTTTCGCGCGCCTCTTCCGGCAGGGCGGCGAGCAGGCGGCGGCGCGATTCTTCGGCGTCTTTTTCAGTTTCCAAACTCAGCGTTTCGTCCAGCGACAACATCGCGCGGAGGATTTTTTCGTCCACGGCGCGCGACCGTTCGGCGATAATTTTTTCGGCTTCCCACCAAAGTTTTGCGTTGCGCGCCAGCGCCGCGGAATCCATGGATTTTTTGCCGCATGTAAATTCCGCCCGGCGCAGCGCCAATTCGGACAAATACGCGTTTTTTTCGTCGTCGTCCAGCAAAAACTTTTCCTCCTTTTTATTCTTCGCTTTATACAGCGGCGGCTGCGCCAAATACACGCATCCGGATTCTACCAGCGTCCGCATGCGGCGGAAGAAAAAAGTTAATAACAAAGTGCTGATATGCGCGCCGTCCACATCCGCGTCCGTCATAATAATCACCCGCCGGTAGCGCACTTTGTCCAGCTCTATGTCGTCCCCCGCCGCGTTCAACCCGCCGACCGCCGTGCAAAGCGACATGATTTCCTGCGAGGATAAAATTTTTGCGGCGTTCGCTTTTTCCACATTTAGAATTTTGCCGCGCAACGGCAGCACCGCCTGTATCCCGCGGTCGCGCCCTTGTTTGGCGGAGCCGCCGGCGGAATCGCCCTCTACGAGAAAAATCTCGCTTTTTCCCGGGTCGCGCTCCTGGCAGTCGGCGAGCTTGCCGGGCAACCCCGCCGTTTCAAACGCGTTTTTGCGCCGCGTCATTTCGCGCGCCTTGCGCGCCGCTTCGCGCGCCTGCGCCGCCTGCGTGATTTTGCCGCAAATCGCCCGCGCTTCGGCGGGGTTTTCCTGCAAAAATATGCCGATGTGTTCGGCGAGTATTTCTTCCACCGCCGGGCGCGTTTCGGAAGACACGAGTTTGTCTTTGGTTTGGGAGGAAAATTTCGGGTCGGGAATTTTAATGGACAAGACGCAGGTCAGCCCTTCGCGCATGTCGTTGCCGGCGATTTCAATTTTGCCTTTGCGCCCCGCTTCGGCGTTTTCAATGTGCGTTTTTAATGTCCGCGTCATCGCCGAGCGCAGCCCGGTTAAATGGCTGCCGCCGTCCCGCTGCGGAATATTGTTCGTGTAGCAAATCACATTTTCATGGTAAGAATCGTTCCACTGCATCGCCATCTCCAGCGCGACATCGTCTTTTTTGCCGCGGCAGTAAAATACTTTTTTGTGAATCGGCGCGCGGTTTTTATTCATAAATTCCACATATGCGCGCACGCCGCCTTCAAACCGGAAAACTTCCCGCCGCCCGTCCCGCTCGTCCGAAAGCGTAATGGACAAGTTGGAATTGAGAAACGCCAGCTCGCGCAGGCGGCGGGCTAAAATTTCCCAATGCACCGCAATATCGCCGAACACGCCCGCATCGGGTAAAAAATTAACTTCCGTCCCGCGCCGTTCGGTTTTGCCGGTGCGCGCCAGCGGCGTGGTTTTGCGCCCGCGCGCAAAAGTCATTTGATGCACGCCGCCGTCGCGCCAGACGGTCAGCGAAAGCTTTTCGGACAGCGCGTTAACGACGGACACCCCGACGCCGTGCAACCCGCCCGAAACTTTATACGCGTTGTTTTCAAATTTGCCCCCGGCGTGCAATTCGGTCATCACCACTTCCGCGGTCGGGCGTTTTTCGGTCGGATGCATTTCCACCGGAATGCCGCGCCCGTCGTCCGCGACGGTGATGGTATTGTCCGCATGCACGGTAACTTGAATTTCGGCGCAATATCCGGCAAGGGCTTCATCCACGGAATTGTCCACCACTTCAAAAACCATGTGGTGCAGGCCGGAGCCGTCGCCCGTGTCGCCGATATACATGCCGGGGCGTTTGCGCACGGCTTCCAGCCCTTTTAGGACTTTGATTTGGGACGCGCCGTATTCGTTCTCCGGCTTGTTCGCCAATTCCGGTTTATTCATTAAAAACGCGCGCCGCTCAAAGCCGTATCGGCATCACGATATATTGAAAATCGGGTTTTTTATCCTCCGCGGGCTTAATGAGCACGCTGCTGGACGGGTCCAAGATTTTCATTTCAAACGCGCTGTCTTCTACGGCGGAAAGCATCTGCGCCAAAAAATCGGCGTTGAACCCGATTTCCACCGCTTCGCCTTCGTATTTCACCGGGATTTCGCCGGTGGCGACTTCGTTGTCCGAATTCGTGCATTCCATTTTCGCCAAGTTTTTGCCGAAATTAATCACGACCGTCGTCGACCCCTGCTGTTCGGAGATGACGGAAACTTGTTGCAAGCACAGCAAAAACGGCTTGCGCTCCAGCAGGACGGTTTTGTCGTTGTTACGCGGAATCACCGATTTATAATCGGGAAAACTTTCGGTAATCGTCCGCGAAATAAGTTCAAACGACGGCGCGCAAAATTTAATGTCGCGATCGCACACTTTGACTTCCACTTCGTTTTCTTCTTCGGCGGGCAAATTGCGCACGAGTTCGTTCACGCTTTTGCGCGGCAGGATGTATTGCGCTTCGCCCGAACCCTTTTTCTCCGCTTTGTTCAAAACGGTTTGCACCGCCATTCGGTGCCCGTCCGTGGCGACGGCGCGAAAACCGCTGATAGAACCTTCCAGCAGGACGCCGTTTAAATTCAACCGGTGGGAATTAACCGCGGTCGCGTAAGATACTTTTTTGAGCGTCCGGAGCAACTCGTTCGCCGGAATCTTAAACAGCGGTTTGAAGTTTGATTTTTCGTCCAGCAACGGAAAATCTGACGGGTCCAGCGGAAACAATTTATACCGCGTTTTGCCGGCGGCAATATTGATATACGCGTTTTTGTCCGCGCCTTTCCCTTCGTGGTAATCAAACGAAACCTGCTTGTCGGATTCCAGCCGCTGCAAAATCCCCTGAAATTTCTTCGCCGAAACGACGGCGTTAAATTTCTTGTTCGCCTTCACCTCGCACGGCGCTTTAATCTGCGTCTCCTGGTCGGTCGCGACAATATCCACCGAGTCCCCTCCGGCGCGCAGCAGGACATTGGACAATATCGGATTGACGCTCCCGCCGGGGGCGGTGGAGCTAACTTTTTGTAAACAATTAAAAAATTGTTCCCGGGTGCCTTTGATGTTCATGTTGTTCTCCTTTGCATGGAATCATTATACATTAAATTATTAATAATATTAACGCCTGTGCAAACCCGCAAGAACTTTTGGGGCGGGGAAAACGCCGCGTCCGGCGCGGATTGCGCGGGACGGCGGGGGAAATCCGCGCCGCGAAAAGCCGCGCAAAACCCTTTTGCGATATGGGCGGGAAATTTGGCGGGCGGAAGCGGACGGGCGGTTTTGCACATCGTTTGCTACGATTTTATCAGCATTTCCAAAATGCGGACATCTTCTTGCATTTTGGAGTCGGATTTGAGCTTATTTTCAATCCGGCGGCAGGAATGCAGGACGGTGGAATGCTCCCGGTTGCCGAATTGCATGCCGATTTCGGGCAAGCTAAAATTGGTCATCTGGCGGCACAAATACATGGCGATTTGGCGTGGGCGGGTGATGGATTGGTGGCGGCGTTTGGAGGATAATTCGGACGCGGGCAGGCGGAAAAACTCGGCGGTTTTCTTTTTGATGGTTTCAATTGTGACACTTTCGCGCGCCGAGGAGAGCAAGTCGGAGAGCGTTTCCTGGCACATTTCCAGGGACGGCGGTTTGTTGAGAAAGCGGGAAGACGCCAAAACGCGGATAAGCGCGCCTTCCAATTCGCGTACATTGGATTTGATTCTTTCGGCGAGAAAACGGATGATTTTGTCGTCTAAAGCCGCGCCCCGCTGTTTCGCCTTTTCGCGCAAAATCGCCTCGCGCAATTCCGCGTCCGGCGGCGCGAGATGGCAGGGAAAACCCGCGCTAAACCGGGTCGTCAGGCGCGCCGGTAAATCGCGGATTTGGGCCGGCGCCAAGTCGCTGGTGATGATGATAATTTTGTTTTGGTCGTGCAGTTTGTTGAACAGGAAGAAAAACTCGGACTGCGTCCGCTCTTTGTCGCCGGCGATGTATTGGATGTCGTCCACAACCAGCAAATCCAGCTCTTCGTAGCGGTGTTTGAATCGGTCGTATTGGTTGAGGCGGAGGGCGCTGACCAAATCGTTCATAAAATCGCGCGCCGTAACATAACGCCCGCGCCGGTTCGGATACAGGGACAAATAGTGGTTGCCGACGGCGTGGGCGAGATGCGTTTTGCCCATGCCGGTGCGCCCGTATAAAAACAGCAGGGGGCTGAGCTGGTCGGCGTTGCCTTCGCTGACTGACTTTGCCGCGATAAACGCGATTTGGTTGGCGGGACCGATAATGAAATTGTTAAAAGTAAAATCGGCGCGTAAATTGGCGGCGGAAGCGGGCGGTTTGGGGGCGGCGTTGGAGGCAACGGGCGCGGCGGAGGGCGCGGTTGCGGCGGAATCTTCGGCGTAAAATTGCACGGACAATTCTTCGCCAAAATGGGCGCGGGCGAATTGTTGGACCGTTTTTTTGATATTCCGCTCAAGCCAGCGCGCCGAAGCTTCGTTGGGGGCGGAAATGCGCAGGGCGCCGTTGTCATCGCGCGCGGGCCGCGCCGGGGCGATAAACGCCCGAAAAATATTTTCGTCAAAACTGCCCTGCAAATGCCGCTTGCACGCCGGCCAAAAAGAATCCATGGATTATTCCGAAAAAATAAAATCAATTTGCTGGTCGTGCGGTTCAACCGGCGTCCGGTCAATGCATTGGCAGCCAAAAATCGGCGCGCAAGTTGTCGCCGCGCGCGCCAAAGGTATAAATGTATCATAAAAACCGCCGCCGTAGCCCAAGCGGTAGCCGCGGGAATCCGCCGCCGCGGCGGGGACAATCACAAAATCAAAGAGATGCGGCGCGATGATTGGAAAATCGGCGGGCGGTTGCAAAATCCCCCGGCGGCTTTCTTCCAGCCCGCGGCGCGATGAAACGGCGTGAAACGACATTTCCCGCCCCGTCCATGCGCGCACCCGCGGCAGGGCGACGGTTTTGCCGTTTTGCCAGCAGTTTTCAATGACCGGCCAAATGTTAACTTCGTCTTCCAGCGGCGCAAAAGCGGCGACCCGCCGCGCCGCGGCAAAAGCGGGAAGCGCGATAATGCGGCGGCACAGCGCGGCGGAAGCGGTTTGGCGGGCGGCGGCGGGCAGATTGCGGCGGGCGGCGAGCGTTTGACGCCGCCAAAACCGCTTTTCCGCCGTTGGCGAATCGGCGGGCAAATCAGAATAAGCCGCTAATGTTGCCGTCATCGTCCACATCAATTGCCGTCGCCGCCGGCGTTTTGGGCAGCCCGGGCATCGTCATAATATCGCCGCCGAGCAGGACGACAAATTCCGCGCCGGTATTGAGGCGCGCGCCGGAAAAGAAAAAATCGCTCCCGTCCCGCGGCAAACCGCGGTCGGCGGGGTCGTTGGTAAAAGCGTATTGGGTTTTGGCGATGCATACCGGAAAATGCCCGTAATTTTTTTGCCACAACGCCAAATCCGCCGCCGCTTTGGGCGCGAAACTGGCAGACCCCGCGCCGTAAATTTTTTGCGCCACCCTTTCGGCTTTGTCGCGCAAGGGCAGGGAATCGTCGTATAAAGTTTTCATGCTGCTCCCGTTTTCGGCGGCGGCGGCGATTTTTTCGGCGAGTTCTTTAGCGCCTTTTCCGCCTTCCGCCCAGTGGCGGCAGACCGCCATATCGGCGTTTTCCTCTTCGCACAAAGCGCGGAATTCGGCGATTTCCGCCTCCGAATCGTGCGCGAAATGGTTGAGCGCAATAACGGCGGGCAACCCGTAATGTTCGCGGATATTGCGCAAATGGCGGCGCACATTGTCAAAACCGACGCGCACGGCGGCGGTATTTTCGGCGGTAAGCTCGTTGCGGGGGACGCCGCCGTGGTATTTCACCGCCCGAATTGTAGCGACTAAAACCGCCGCATCGGCGCGCAAACCGCTCTTGCGGCACTTGATGTCTACAAATTTTTCCGCCCCCAAATCCGCCCCAAAACCCGCTTCGGTAACGACAAAATCCGCCATTTTGAGCGCCATGCGGGTCGCCAGCACCGAGTTGCAACCGTGCGCGATATTGGCAAACGGACCGCCGTGGACAAATGCCGGATTATTTTCCAAAGTTTGCACCAAATTTGGCGCGAGGGCGTTTTTGAGAAGCGCCGTCATCGCGCCGGCAACGCCCAAATCGGCGGCGGTTACCGGATTTTTGTCCGCATCCAACCCGACCGTGATTTGCGCGATGCGCCGTTTGAGGTCGGAAAGCGACTCGGAAAGGCATAAAATCGCCATAATTTCGGACGCAACGACAATATCAAAACCGTCGTTGCGGGCGAATCCGTTGCCCGCCCCGCCAAGCCCCACGGCAATATTGCGCAGGGCGCGGTCGTTCATATCCACCACCCGCCGCCAAGTAATGCGGCGCGAATCCAGCCGTTTGGCGTTGCCCTGGTGCAGGTGGTTGTCAATTATTGCCGACAAAAGATTGTGCGCCAGCGACACGGCGGAAAAATCGCCGGTGAAGTGCAAATTAATATCTTCCATCGGCACAACCTGTGCATAACCGCCGCCCGCCGCGCCGCCTTTCATGCCAAAAACCGGGCCCAGGGACGGCTCCCGCAGGGCGATGGCGGCGTTTTTGCCGATGAGATTGAGCGCATCGGCGAGTCCCACGGAAGTCGTGGTTTTGCCTTCCCCGGCGGGGGTCGGCGTAATGGCGGTAACTAAAACTAGTTTGCCGTCCGCTTGGTCCGCCCGCTGGTTGAGCAGTTGCAACGACATTTTGGCTTTGTAGTGCCCGAACGGCTCCATATGTTCGGCGGCAACGCCAAACCGCTCGGCGGCAAGCCCGACAATCGGGCGCATTTTCGCTTGGCGCGCAATATCAATATCAGCGGGCATAAAATTCTCCGTCTCCCTTAAAAGAAAAGCCATTATAAACTTTTCCGCGCCGATATGCGCCCCCCGCATCCGCTTTTTTCCGTAAAATTTCGCCCGCCCCCACGCGCCGCGTTGCGGAAAAAGCGAAAACAGCAAACAATAAACGGCGAAAAGCGCGGCGCGCTATAATGGCGCGATGCGGTATTCGGAGGAAATAATTATTTTGCAACCGCGCGAAAAAACGGCGGCATTGCTTGCCGATTCGGCTTCCTACAAACGCTGGCAGGCAAAATTGGAGAGTTTTGAGCATATCAGCGGCACGCCCGGAGCGCCGGGGGCGAAATCCAAAATCATAGAAAAAGCGGGCGGGCGGCGGATTGAAATTACGGAAACGCTAACCAAGCGCGATTTTCCCGCCGAATTGTCTTTTTTATACGAAGCGTCCGGCGTTTGGAATCAAGTTAACCATTATTTTTCCGAAACCGCCCCGGGGCAAACCAAATGGGTTATGGAATCCGAATTTCGCTGCCGGGGGCGGATTCGCGCGCTGGCGTTTTTCCTGCCCGGCATGTTCAAAAAAGCAACGCGTTCGTATATGCGGGCGTTTAAGCAATTCGCCGAAAATCATTCGGACAAATAAGCGCGGCGGCGCGCGATGCCGCAAAATTCCGCCGCGCGGATTAAAATTGCGCCATGACCTCCCCGCCGAATTTCCCGTTGCCGGAAAACTTTCCCTTGACCGAAACGCCGGACAAGCCGCTTTCCGGCGTCCCAATCGCCGTCGCCCTCTCCGGCGGCGTGGATTCCGCCGTTGCCGCGCTGTTGTTAAAACGGGCGGGGGCGCGGGTTTTCGCCGTGTTTATGAAAAATTGGGAAGACGACGACACCGAAGCCGGATGCCACGACAAGGACGATTTAATCGCCGCCGCCGCCGCCGCCGATGCGCTGGGCGTGGAATTGCAAACCGCCAACTTCGCCGCCGAATACAAAGCGCGCGTGTTTGCCCCGTTTTTGCGCGCCCTCCAAAACGGGCGGACGCCGAACCCCGATGTGTTGTGCAATTCCGAAATTAAATTTGAAGCATTCCGCCGCTACGCCCAAAACGCCGGCGCGCAAATCGCCGCCACCGGACACTACGCGCGCATCCGCGTGATTAACGGCGCGCCCTGCCTGCTCAAAGGCGAAGATTCGGCGAAAGACCAAAGCTACTTTTTACACCGCCTTTCCGCCGCGCAATTATCCGGTTTTATTTTTCCGCTGGGCGGGCATTACAAAGCCGATGTGCGCGCCATAGCCCGCGCCGCCGGATTGGGAAACTGGTCGCGTCCGGACAGCATGGGAATTTGTTTTGTCGGCGCGCGCCGCTTTACCGATTTTTTACAACGCTACATTTCCCCCTCGCCGGGCGCGATGCAAACGCCGGAAGGCGAAACAGTCGGCGAACACGGCGGGCTGGCGTTTTACACGATAGGACAGCGGCGGGGATTAAAAATCGGCGGCGGCGGCGCGCCGTGGTTTGTAGTCGGCAAACGGCGGCGCGGCAATATTTTATTAGTCGCGCAAGGCGAACATCCGATGTTATATTCCAAGCGGGTTAAAATAGAAAACGCGCATTGGATAGCGGGCAAACCGCCCCCCGAAAACCATGTTTTTTCGGCGCGCCTGCGCCACCGCCAGCCGCCGTCCGGCTGCGCGTTAAATCAATCCGCCGAAACAACCGCCGAAATCGTCTTCGCCGAAGCGCAAAGAGCGGCGGCGCCCGGCCAATACGCCGTCCTCTACGACGGCAACATCTGTTTAGGCGGCGGCGAAATTACGGAAGCGGAATAAGCTGCGCCGTTTTAATTTACAATTTAATAACTTAACGCAATCTTAAATAACCGCCCCGCCGTTATGCGTTATCCGCGGCATTAATTTTACGGCATTAATACGAAAATTAAATTCCGCAAATGCGCAACCGCAAAAATAACCGCGCATTGCATGTTTAATTTTTTTGCAAAAAAAATCATGCCGCGCCAAAAAATTCCAAAAACTACCGGCGCAATACTTTTTGGTATACCGCCAGGGTTTCTTCCGCCATGCGGGCGGCGGTGAAGCGGGCGGCGATGCGGGCGCGCGAGGTTGACGCATCGGGGGGCGGGGCGCGCAGGGCGGCGGCGAGGGCTTCGGCGTCTGCGGGGGGGATTAATTTTCCGCCGCATTCTTCCGCGGTGATGATATCGCGCGCGCCGCCGTGGTCGGCGGCGATGACCGGTTTTTGCATCGCCAACGCTTCGGCGATTGTCCGCCCGAAACTTTCCGGTTTAACCGCGCACGACAACACGATGTCGGCGAGCGCGTAAATCTCGCGCATGTCGCGGCGCGCCCCGGCAAAGCGCGTCCGTCCGGCGACTCCCAAACGCCGCGCCAATTCGGCGAGGCGTTTTTGCCGCCGCCCGTCTCCGGCGATGACGGCGGCGACATCGGCGGGCAACCGCGCCAGCGCGTGCAACAATATTTCATGCCCTTTTTGCGCGGAAAGCCGTCCGGCGAGCAAAATCACCCGCTTGCCGGACAAATCCCATTGTTCGCGCATTTGCGAGACGGCGGCGGCATCCGCGCGCTCCGGATTAAAATATTCCAAATCTACGCCGCTGCCGATAACTTTTGCATCCGCGCCGTAATGTTTTTTGACATGCGCCGCCGCGTCCGTCCCGGGGCAAATGACCGCATCGGCGGCGGTCATGATTTTGCCGTAAAAATTGACGCTGTTGATTCCATGCACGGTGGAGACGGTCGGAATGGAAAGCGGCCTGTTGGCAAAATAATGCAGCCACGCCGGAACGCGGCTGTGGACATGGACCAAATCGGGCGCGATGGCGAGGAGCGCCCGATAAAGCCGCCGCGCGCGCATGGGTGCTGTCAAAATATTTTTGGACGCAACGGGCAGGCGCAAAAACCGCGCCCCGGCGCGCACGACTTCCCCGGCGAGCGCCCCGCCTTCGCTCAGAATAATATGCGCCGCCGCCCCGCTTTTGCCGTGTTCGCGCGCCAAATCCACAACCGCGCGTTCCGCCCCGCCTTCGTTCAGGCGCGGGATAATTTGCACGGCTTTAATCGGCGGCATGGCGCAATTATATGCTTTTGGAAAAACGGGTTTTAAAAAAATCGGCGCGGCGGTTTTTTTTGCGCCCGACCACCGCCGCCGTTTTAACCGGAAAAAGATTAATCGGCAAACCGCCGCGCATTAATAAACAACTGCATCCACGGGCTTGCATCGTCCGTCCATTCGGGCGGACGCCACGACAATTGCGCGCAGCGAAATGTCCGCTCCGGATGGGGCATCGTAATCGTAACCCGCCCGTCCGGCGAACAAAAACCGCAAAAACCGCCTTCGCCGCCCGCCGGATTTTGCGGATATTTTGCGGCGGGCGCGCCGTTGCCGTCCGCAAAACGCAACACCGGCGGGGCGCGCAAAGTTTTTTCCGCGCCGTTTTTTCCGTCCAAATTTTCGCCGCCAAAAACCGCGCGCCCTTCGGCGTTGGAAGACACGGCGGGCAAAAACGCGCCTTCCATTCCGGCAAACAGCGGCGAATCGGTTTTTAGAATTTCCGTCATCACCAGCCGCGCTTCAAAACGGCGGCTGCGGTTTTGCGCGAAACGCGGAAAACGCCACGAATCCGCCTCCGGCATCAGCGGGCGCAAAAGCGCGAGTGCTTGGCAGCCGTTGCATGCGCCAAAAGCGAAAGTATTCGGCGCGGCAAAAAACGCGGAAAACATCTCCGCCAGCCGCGGATTTTGCAACACGCCTTCCGCCCAGCCGCGTCCCGCCCCCAGCACATCGCCAAACGAAAATCCGCCGCACAACGCAATTCCGGCAAATTCATCCAACCGCGTCCCGGCGCGCAAATCTTCCATCGCAATATCCGCGGCGTCAAAACCGGCGCGGGTAAATGCCGCCGCCATTTCGCGCTGTCCGTTGCTCCCCTGCTCGCGCAAAACCGCCAAACGCGGGCGCGCGCCGCCGATGGAAAAGGGCGCGTTTTTCCAATCCGCCGTTTTATATTCCGGCGGCGGGCGGGCGAATAATTGGACGGCGGCGGGGTCGCGCCCGTATTCTTCGGCGGCGCATTCGGGGCAATCGCGGCGGCGGGCGATTTCATAACTTACCGTTTCCCATTCCCGCCGCAATTCATCAAGCGTTTCTTCAAATAATATTTTGCTGTTGCGGTAGAGGCGGATTTTGCCGTCCGCCGCGGCGCGCCCCGCGGTTTGGATATTTTGCGCCAAACCCGCATCGGCGAAAATTTCCAAAACGGCGGGCGCGTTTTGCGGCGCGACTTCCAGCAATGCGCCGGTTTCTTCGCAAAACAACGCCGCCGCAATATCGCCGCCGCAAGCGTTTTCGCCTCCGTCCGTTTGCGCCGCCGGAAAAAGCCCGTCCAAAATTAACGACACGCCGCAATTTGCCGCAAACGCCGATTCGCACGCCGCCGCCCACAAACCGCCGTCCGAGCGGTCGTGATACGCCAGCAACAAACCGCGCTCGTGGCATGCGGCAATAGCGCGCCAAAACGATTCCATGGCGGCGGCGGAAATATCCGGCGGCGGGGCGGCAACGCCCGTAATTTCCGCCCAAACGCTCCCGCCCAAACGCCGCCGTCCGGACGGTTCCGCCAGCATCAAAAAAGTATCGGCGCGTCCGGATAATTGCGGAGTCAAAACCCGCCGCACATCGTCATGCGGCGCAAAAGCGGCGGCGACCGGAAAAGCGGGCGATTCTACTTCCGCATCCGCCGCCGCATCGCCGTCCGTTTTGGCGCGCATAAAAAGCGAATCTTTTCCCACGATAACGCCGGTTTGCAATTCCCGGCAAAAATCCGCGGCGGCGCAAACGGCGGCGCGCAATTCTCCGGCGCGTTTTGCATCCGCGCAATTTGCCAGCCAATTCAACGAAAACTTAACCCGCGCCAAACCGCCGACCCCCGCCCCCGCCAAATTCGCCAACGCTTCCGCAACGGCGATTCGCGCGCCGGCGGCGGGATTTAACGCGGCAACGCCCGGACGCTCGCCCAACGCAAAAACCGCCCCGCCAAACGATTCGTAATCATTAAAAAACGCCGCGCAATCCGCCGCCGGTATCTGCCACGGCCCGACCATTTGGTCGCGCGCCGTCAGCCCGCCCACCGTCCGGTCGCCGATAGAAATCAAAAACCGCTTGCTCCCAACCGCCGGATGGCGCAAAACCGCGCGGCATAAATCCGCCAACAAATCCGCTTGCGGCGTGCGTTTTTCCGTCTCCGTTTTTTGCGGCGGATTTTTGGGCGGGGCGGATTCTAAACTTTCAACTGCGGCGGAATTTTCCGGCTTGGGTTTTGGGGCGTTGTCCGAAAAATTTTCCGCCGCGGATATTTCCGCTTGTTCCGAATCTTCCAAAAATTCCTCCGCAAAATTTTCCACGACAAGGGGCGGGAGGGGGACATTGTCCAAAATTTCGGCGAGCGGCAAATCCGCAACTGCTTCGCCGTTTTCGTCCAGCACGACAATTTTGCCGTCCGCCGTTGCTTCGCCGAGGACGGCAAACGGGCAATTTTCGCGCTTGCAAATCGCGCTAAATTTTTCCAAATAATCCGCGTCCAACGCCAACACAAAACGCTCTTGCGCTTCGTTGCACCAAATCTCCGCCGGCGACAAACTGCGGTCTTCAACCGGAATTGCGGCGAGCGAAATGCGCGCGCCCGCCCCGCCGTCATGCGCCATTTCAATCACCGCATTTCCCAAGCCGCCCGCCCCGACATCGTGCAGCGACAAAAACATCCCGCCCGAAATGCGGCGGCATGCGTCTATGACTTCTTGCGCGCGCCTTTGCATTTCGGCGTTGCCCCGCTGCACGGACGCAAAATCATCGCCGCCCGAAACGCGGCTGGACGCCGCCCCGCCGCCCATCCCAATCCGAAAACCCGGTCCGCCCAGTTGAATAATTTTTGCGCCGGGCGGAATCGCTTTTTTACCTTCGCCGCCCGCCCGCATGTGTCCCAAACCGCCCGCCAGCATCAGCGGTTTGTGAAAACCCAAACGGCGGGGCGATACCGATTCCGCCTTTGCGGCGGATTCAAAAGTGCGGAAAAATCCGCCCAAAGACGGACGCCCGAATTCGTTGCAATAATTTGCCGTCCCCAGCGGTCCCTCAATCATAATTTCCAACGGCGATGCAAAATGCGAAGACGGCGCATGCCGCGCGGGCAAATCCGCCGCCGCCAAACGCGAAACGGCAAAACCGGCAAAACCCGCGCGCGATGCCGCGCCCCGTCCGGCGGCGGCTTCGTCCCGTATTTCGCCGCCGCTGCCGGTCGCCGCCCCGGGGAAAGGCGAAATCGCGGTCGGATGATTATGCGTTTCCGCTTTTGCCACCAGATACAAACCGCCCGTCCCGCGCCGAAAAACGCCGTTTTCGTCTGGCGCAAAATCTTCCCCCGCCGCCGCGCAAACCACCGCCGCATTATCGGCGAAAGCGGTAATCACGCCGTCCGGAGCGGCGGCGTGCGTTTGCCGAATCAAATCCATCATAGATTTTCCGCCGCCCGCATCCGCCGCCCGAAAAATTTTATGCCGGCAATGCTCGGAGTTCGCCTGTGCAAACATCATTAACTCCGCTTCGGTTAAATCGCGCCCCAACGCCGCGCACAATTTCCGCAAATGCGCGATTTCGTTTTCGTTCAACGCCAAGCCGAATTCTTTATTAATTTTATCCAAGTTTTTTATTGAAATGCGGGCGGGCATAGAGCGAGAATCAACTAAACGGTCAAAAATAGATAACCATTTGCCTGTTTTTTCGGGGCGCAGAACGGTTTGGGTCATGCGGTCGGCGAATAAATCCGCCGTATTGCCGCCGTTGTGAAAACAAAACCCGCGCTCTAAATACGAAATTTCTTTTAATCCGCAATTGTGGAGTAAATCGCGGGCTTTGGACGACCACGGCGAATTTGTACGCGGGTGCGGGACAACCAACGCCGTGTCGCCGGTAATTTTTCGGGGGAAAAAATCCGCGGTTGCGCCGATGAGGTAGCGTAATAATTCTTCGCCGCCGGTGTTAGCGGTGGACGGCTCTACAAAAGCGGCAAAAAAAACTTCGCAGACGGCAAAATTTTCGTTGCGCCGCAATGTCCGCAACCGTTCCGCGCCGATTTTGCGCTCCACTTCCTCTAAAGCGGAAGCCCCCAAATAAGCCGAAGTACGCTTCATAAACCGCTATTATAAATCCCCCGCCGCCTTTTGCCGCCCCCTGCCCCCGCACGATGTCCGCCCCCGCCGTCATTCCTGCGAAGGCAGGAATCTCATTCCCGCCCCAAAATGCCGCAAGAGATTCTTGCCTTCGCAGGAATGACGGGTTTGGATGGTTTTCGCGCGTTTTTGCGGGAAACGGGGTATAATTGCGGGCGATGAATGACTCGTCCGACAATGACAAAAAGAGTTTGCCCGCCGTCCGTCCGGAGGGATTGCCTTCTCTTGCACGGGCGAAAACGCTGATTAGATTAACCGAAAGCGTCTTGGGCGAAAAGTTTGCCCTCCCCGCCCGCTCCGATGCGTGGCTGGACGAGTTAATCGCGTGGGCGGATGAGAATCATGTGCCGGATTATCATAGGGATGGAGTTGGAATTTTTGTTGGTTTTCCCAGAGATAAAGAAAAAATTTTGTCGCTGACCGAGTTGCGTCTTTGGGGCAACCAATTGACGAAGTTGCCAGAAGCCATCGGCAATCTTACAAATTTGGAAAAGTTGTATTTGGGAGATAATCAGTTAGCGGAGTTGCCTGAAGCCATTGGCAACCTTACAAATTTGAAAGGGTTGTATTTGGCTTGGAATCAGTTAACGGAATTGCCCGAAGCCATCGGTAATCTTGTAAATTTGAGATGGTTGTTTTTGGATATTAATCGGTTAACAGAGTTACCCGAATCAATCGGAAACCTCACAAATTTGGAATGGTTGTATTTAGGGGAGAACGAGTTAACGACACTGCCCGAATCAATCGGCAATCTTACAAATTTGAAAGAGTTAAGTTTATACGGCAATCCCATTAAAAAACTTCCGCCGCATCTTTCACATTTGGAAAATATTACAACTTTATAATATAATGATGATTAACCAATCCCGCTGCCTTCGGCGGCGGAGTTAATCCCTTATTCTATTTTCTTTCCCGCCAACGCCCGTTTAATATCCGCGTTCATTTTTCGGGCGGCGAAGTTTTCGCTTGCCGCGTTTAATGCTTTTGCCGCCGCGTCTATCGCGTTGCGGTCTTCGCCTTTTAATGCTTTTTGCAGTTTTGCCGCGGCGTTTTCTATCGCTTCTTTTTCTTCCGCCGGTAATAAATCTCCGGCGTCCGTTGTTGCGTTTTGCACGGCGTGTAGCATGGCTTCGCCGTCTTGGCGGCTTTCTAATAATTTTCGCATCGCCGCGTCTTTTTCCGCGCCGGAAAAAGAATCATGCAGCATTTCCAAAATCTTTTTTTCGTCCAAACCGTAAGTCGGCTTGACCGCAACTTCCGCGCGCGCGCCCGTTTCGCGCTCTTCGGCGGAAACCGAAAGCAAGCCGTCCGCATCCACCTGAAAAGAAACGCGCACCCGCGCAAGCCCCGCCGCCAGCGGCGGTATGCCCGACAAATCAAAACGCGCCAGCGAGCGGCAGTCGCGCGTCAATTCGCGCTCGCCTTGCACGACATGCAAAGACATCGCCGTTTGCCCGTCTTGGTGCGTGGTAAATTCCTGCGATTTTTGAATCGGAATAACCGTGTTGCGCGGAATAATTTTTTCCGCCAAACCGCCCATCGTTTCCAACCCCAGCGAAAGCGGAATCACATCCAGCAACAGCCAGTCGTCCCCGCGCCGGTTGCCCGCCAACAAATCCGCCTGCGCCGCCGCGCCTAATGCGACAACTTCGTCCGGATTTAATTCGCTGAACGGTT
>JBPCWY010000068.1:0-10509 GCA_051009035.1 Gammaproteobacteria bacterium | reverse complement strand
CCGTCCGTCTCGCCCAAACCGCGCGCCCGCCCGTTGGCGAGAAACGGAAACGCGCCTTTGCGGTATTCTACGCCGTCCGCTTTTAACGCCTGTTCGGTTTTGCCCGCCCACGCGATTTCGGGATGGGTGTAAATTACCCACGGGATATTGCCGTATTCTATTTCCGGTTTTTGTCCGGCGAGGATTTCCGCCACCATCGCGCCTTCGTCTTCGGCTTTGTGCGCCAGCATCGGGCCGCGCACGACATCGCCGATGGCGTAAATATTCGGAAACTTCGTGCGGCATTGTTCGTCTACGACGATAAAACCGCGTTCCATATCCAGCCCGATTCCTTCGGCGTTTAATCCTTCGGTATGGGGGGCGCGCCCGACGGCGACGATGAGTTTGTCAAATTTTTCTTTTTCTTTTTTGCCGTCTTTCGTCCATTCCACTTCCACATGTTTGCCCGCGCTTTTGGCGGCGGAAACGGACGCGCCGGTTTCAATTTGCAAACCTTGTTTCTTAAAAATTTTCGCCGCTTCTTTGGCGATGTCCGCATCGGCGGCGGCGAGAAAATCGGGCAACGCTTCTAAAATACGCACCTCGGAGCCGAGGCGGGCCCAAACGCTGCCGAGTTCCAATCCAATCACGCCCGCGCCGACGACGCCCAATTTTTTCGGCACGGAATCAAACGCGAGCGCGCCTTCGTTGTCCGCGATATTTTTGTTGTCCACCGGCGCGGGCGGGATGGCGCGCGGGACGGAGCCGGTCGCGATAATTAAATTTTTGGCGCGGACGGAAGTTTTTTTGCCGCCGTCTTCAATGGCGACTTCGCAAATTTCCCCGGCGGAAACAATGGACGCCGCGCCCGACAACGCCGCGACTTTGTTTTTCTTAAACAAACCGGAGATGCCGGAGACGAGAGTATCCACGACTTTTTCTTTGCGTTTTTGCATCGTCGCCAAATCCAATTTCATTTTTTCCACGACGACTCCGTGCGCGGCAAAATGGGTCGCGGCGCGCTCGTAGTTGTAGGACGATTCCAAAAGCGCTTTGGACGGAATGCAGCCGACATTGAGGCAGGTGCCGCCGTAGACGGTTTTGCCTTTGGCGTTTTTCCATTTGTCCACGCACGCCGCGGACAAGCCGAGTTGCGCGGCGCGAATAGCCGCGACATATCCGCCCGGCCCGCCGCCAATCACCAAAACATCGTAAATCGTATCGTTCATAACCGTTTCTCCGCCGCGAAAAATGCTCCGCGTCCTGCGCCATTATACCCTTTTTCCCCGCCAAAAAACGCCTTTGGACGCAAACAGGATTTACCCGATTTTTAGGAAAAATTCCGCGCCGGAAAAATACCGCCTAAAACCGCGGCTTGGGTTTTGGGATTCGGAAAAATCAGCCGCCTGCGCGGAAAATCATGCGCGCCAGCGGCGGGATGCATTTTGGGGCGGCGGCGACGGCTTCCGCCGCCGGGGCGCGCCGCCATTCCGCCGCCGCCCAATAACCCCAGCCGGCGAGGATAAACTTCATTCCCGCCGCCTGCGCCGCCTGCGCATCGCGCACATCGTCTCCGACATATACCGCGTTTTTGGGCGCAACTCCGGCGATTTCCGCCGCTAACAAAAGCGGCTGCGGCGAAGGTTTGGCGCGCGCGCAATCGTCTCCGGCAACGAGGGCGGACGCCAGCGGCAGCGAATCCGGCGGCAATTCCGCTTCGGGATTGGAATCTATTCCCATTTTTTCGGCGACTGCGGAAAAATAACGGCGCGGTTTGTTTGTCGCCACGCCCCACTTCCAACCTTCGGCGGCAATTTCCGCCAGCGCGTTTTTGATTCCGCCGAATAAAAAAGTCCGTTTGTAGCCGCCCGTTTCGTAGCGGTGCAAAAAATCGGCGCGCGCGCTTTCGTATTCTTCGTCTTCGGGGAAGATTCCGGCGAGCGCCAGCAGCGCTTTTGTCCCGCCGGATGCGCGCAGGCGGGCGTCTTCGTATTCCGCCGGTTTTTCGCCGCGCGATTCTTGCAAGCCGTGCAGGGCGGCGGCTAAATCGGGGGCGGTATGCGCCAGCGTCCCGTCAAAATCAAACAAAACGGCGCGCATTAACCGCGCGCCGCAATGAGAAAATAATTGCACGCCGCATTGTCTTCGCGCAACAAATAAACTTTGCCGAAAAAAGAATATTCCATGCCGGCGATGCGCCGCACTTTCAACCCGCAATTTTCGCACATACCGGCGAGTTCGCGCGGCGTTATAAATTTGTCGTAGTTGTGCGTGCCGGGCGGGAGAATTTTTAACGCGCATTCCAAACCGGCAATCATCAGCGCAAAAGCGCGCAAAGTTCTGTTAATCGTGGAAAACACCGCAACGCCGCCGGGACGCAAAAGCGCCGCCGCATCGGCGATAGAAGATGCCGGGTCGTCCGCATGTTCCAGCATCTCAAAACAAGTTACGACATCGTATTGTCCGGCTTCCGCCAAATCCGCGCCGCCGATTCGGTAATCCGCCGTTGCGCCGCTTTTTAGCGCATGCGCTTTTGCCGCCGCAACCGCCCCGGCGGAAATATCGCAGGCGGAAACTTTAGCGCCCGCCCCCGCCGCCGCTTCGGCGAAAATGCCCCCGCCGCATCCCAAATCAAACAGGCGTTTTCCCGCCAAACTTCCGCCCGCCGCTTCCGCTGTTACGCGCAAACGCAGCGGATTAATATCGTGCAGGAGGCGGAATGCGCCGTCCCGCCGCCACCATTCGCCTTCGTCAAAAAATTGTTGCGCCGTCATGCCTTAATCTTAACCGAATTTCGCCGAATCCCGCGCGGCATTAACGCAAATCGGCGGTTATTTTTTCGTAGCCGTTGCCGCCGATTTTGCCGAGCCCGGTTAATTCCAATCCGATGGAATAGGAGATTTTATTTTTTTCTTCGCCGACCAGCGCATCGCGGCGGTGGAGGAATAATTTCCAACAGCCGCATTCGCCCCGCACCGCCAACGCCGCGTCCGATTCGGCAAAGCGGTCGTCGTCCAAAAGATAGCGGAATAAAAAACTAAAATCGGCGCGCGCGCCGAACGGATGCGCCCCGCCCAATACCAAACTTTCGTTTTCTTCAAACAACCCGCCCGCCCGCAACAGGCGGCGTCCGCCAAAATCGGCGCGCGCGTCCGCATACACGCTTTCAAACGAAGATTGTTCCGGACTCCATTCCGCATTGGCTTCCGCTTTCCAGCGTCCGGAAATATCCGCCCGCAACGCCGCGTATAAATTGCTAAACCCGCGGCGCGGCGGCGGCGATTCTTGCGGCAAGGTCAAACGCGGGCGGCGAAAATAAAAACGCTGGGCGAATTCCAGCGCAAGCCGCTCGCGTCCGGCGGCGTTATCCCACAAAAAAATGTCCGCGCCGTAAGCCGCAACGCTCGCATCGGCGGCGCGGTCTCCGCCGCTAAACCGGTTCCAATCGTATATCCCTCCGGCGGAAAATTCGCGCAACGCCGTATCATACAACGGCGCGGCATGCTGGTTTGTTTCCGGCGCGTAGGCGTATACAAAACGCAGCTGGTAATTTCCCTCTTCCGCGCCGGGCAGCGGGCGGTAGCCGGATTCGGCGCGCAACCGCGCAAACGGCGTTATAAACGCCGCGCCGCCCGAATATTTTGCCGCGTGCGCGCCGCCTTCGGGGATGATTGCCGCGCCGCGCCAGTTAAACCGCCGCCCCGCCCCGCCCCGCCAAAGCCACCGCCCGCCCTCCGGCAACGCCGCGGAGGGCGCGACAAAACGGGCGTATTCCCATTCCGAATCCCACGAAAAACCGCCCGCCCCGCCGTCATGCCGCAGTTGCAATTGCGGCAAAACATCGTGCGGGGGCGCGCCGGAATAGGCGATTGTTTTAAACGATTCCAGCAAAACCCGCCCGCTCCAACCGCCCCGCGCATATTCGGCTTCGGCGCGGCGGGGCAAATTGCGCCGCGCCAGCAACGCGGAATCGTCCGCAAAATCGGCAAAATATGCGCCGTCCGAAACATTGTCGGCGGCAAGGCGAAACCGCCAATCGCCGGTCTCCCACTCGTGCGAAAATTCCTGCCGCGCGCGGTTGCCGTCCTTGCCCGGACTCCAATGCAGGCGCGCTTCGCCGCGGTGGGCGGGGGTTAAATAACGAAACTCGCCGCCCAGCAATGCGCCGTGCTTGCCGAACCATTCCGGGGTAATTGTCGCGTCGTAATTCGGCGCGAGAAAGAAATAATACGGAAACTTAACCCGCCCGCGGGAGGCGTCGCTGTATTCCGCTTCCGGCGGCAAAAAACCGCCCCGTTTTTCCCGGCTCGTGCGAAAACGCAGCACCGGAAAATACAACACCGGCGCATCCCGCGCGTAGAGCCAAATACCGCGCGCTTCCGCCGCTTCGCCTTCCCATTTCGCGCTTTCCGCGCGCAAAATCCAATCCGGCGATTCCGCTTTGCAACTGCTAATTTCGGCGTTTTGGACCGAAAAAAATCCGTCCCGCAGGAGAATCATTTCGCCGCTCGCGCGTAATCCTTCTTCCCCGATTAAAATATTGGCGTCCGCGGCTTCGCCTTCGCGCATCAGCGGGCGGTATGAAAACGCGCCCCCGCGCATCGTTTGTTGCAATGCGGGAATGCTCAGTTCAAAAGAATGCGGCGCGCGCAACAAATCATTTTCGCGGTCGTAAAACAGGGATTCGGTTTGCAAAACATAGCGCCCGAAACAGGCGCGCACATCGCCCTCCGCGCGCGCCGTTTTGCCGTCCCCGCCAATCCGCGCGGCTTCTACCAGCACCCGCCCGGGCGGCGCATCGTCCGCTTGCGCAACGGGCAGCTGCGCCACCAGTGCCGCCAGCGCCAAGCAAAACGGAAATAATCGGATACAATACAACGATGTCAATGCCTGCAAACCGCGCCATTTTACCACCGCCCCCGTCCGCGGGCGAAATTGCGCGCTGGCTGCGCGCCCTGCCGGACGGCGCATTCGCCGCCGCGTCCGCAAAACCGCTCGCCGGGGATGCGAGCGCACGGCGCTATTTTCGCGTTGCGGGCGCGGGCGAAAGTTATATTTTGATGCATTCCCCGCTTTCCGAAAAACCGGCGCAATTTTTGGCGGTGCGCCGGTTTTTGGAAGACAACGGCGCGCGCGCCCCGCGGATTTTCGCCGCGGACGAAGCGCGCGGTTTTTTTCTGCTGGAAGATTTCGGCGACCGCACTTATTTTGCCGCGGCGCGTCCGGGCAACTGCGCGCCACTTTACGCCGCGGCAATTTCCGCCCTGGTCAAAATGCAAACTTTCCCCCCGCCCGATTTTTTGCCGGACTACGGCGAAGAGTTGCTCGGCGGCGAAATCGCGCTTTACGAAGAATGGTATTGCGCGCGTTATTTGCGCATGCCGCTCGCCGCCGCCGCAAAAAAAACTTTCCGCCGCGCCGCCGCTTTTTTAATTCAAGAATGCCGCGCCCAGCCGCAAGTATTCGTCCACCGCGATTACCATTCGCGCAATTTAATGCATGTCGCAAACGGCCCGGGTATTTTGGATTTTCAAGACGCGGTTCGCGGTCCCGCCGCTTACGACATCGTGTCGCTGTTGCGCGACGCGTATATCGCGTGGTCCGATGCGCGGCAAAAAAAATGGCTGCGCCAATACCGCGAAAAAGCCGCCGACGCGGGCGTGCTGCCGCATGCGGACGAAGAAACAATGCGGCGCGATTTTAATATTGCGGGCGCGCAGCGCGGGTTAAAAGTTCTCGGCATTTTTGCGCGCTTATTATTGCGCGACGGCAAAACAAATTACGCCAAAGACATGCCGCGCGTGCATGCGCATTTACTCGCCGCCTGCCGCGCCGTGCCGGAGCTGGCGGCGTTGGAGATTTTGGCGCGCCGCCTGCCCCCGTGCGCGCGATAATTTTAGCCGCCGGACGCGGAAGCCGCCTGCGCCCGCTGACCGATTCCGTCCCCAAACCGCTCGTGCGGGCGGGCGGCGAACCGCTGATTTTCCGCCACTTGCGGCGGCTTGTTGCATGCGGCATTACGGACATCGCCGTCAACATTTCCCACTTGGGCGGGATGATAGAAAACGCCGCCGGCAACGGCGATGCGTTTGGCGCGCGCATTTCGTATTCTAAAGAAAAAACCGCGCTGGAAACGGCGGGCGGAATTCGCCTCGCGCTGGCGCGCAATTTGCTCCCGCAGGAAGAACCGTTTTTATGCGTCAACGCCGACATCGTTTGCAATATTAATTTCGCCGCGCTGTCGTTGCCGAAAAAAAGCGATTGCCGTTTGGTCATGACTCCGAACCCGCCGCGCAACCCGTCCGGCGATTTTACCCTGCACAAAAACGGCATGCTTGCGCCGCCGTCCGGCGAAACTTTAACTTACAGCGGTATCGGCATTTACCGCCCGCAACTGTTCATGCATTTGCCGCCCGAAGGCAAAGCAAAATTGTTGCCGATATTACTGGACGCCGTCCGCCGCAACGCGGCAAGCGGCGAAAAATACAACGGCTTATGGCACGACACCGGAACGGCGGAATCCCTCGCCGCCGCCGAAAAAGCCCTCGCCGCGCAACAAGATTAAAATAATTCCAAGCGCGTTGCAATTTCGCGGCATGCGAATTTTACGCATCTTATTTTTGGGATATTTTAATTTTAATTTTGCCGTTTAATTTTTTGCGTTATTTAATTTTCCTTTGCATTTTGCAAACCGTGGCGTTTTATAAATAAAAATTAAATTTTTGCGGGCGGTGCAAATTTAATCTTTCTTTTGCAATTCCACGGCGGTTTACCGGAACGCCAAAATCGCCCGCCGCCGTTGAAAAAATCTTCGCCGCGCAACAAGATTAAAATAATTCCGGGTGCGTTGCAATTTCGCGGCATGCGAATTTTTACGCATTTTATTTTTGGGATATTTTATTTTTAACTTTGTCGTTTAATTCTTTTGCATTGTTTAATTTTTCTTTGCACTTTGCAAGCCGCGGCGTTTTATAAATGAATGAAAATTAAATTTTTGCAGACGGCGCAAATTTAATCTTTCTTTTGCAATTCCGCGGCGGTTTACCGGAACGCCGGAATCGCCCGCCCCGCCCGAAAAAATCTTCGCCGCGCAACAAGATTAAAATAATTCCGGGCGCGTTGCAATTTTGCGGCATGCGAATTTTTACGCATTTTATTTTGGGATATTTTAATTTTGCCGTTTAATTTTTTGCGTTGTTTGATTTTTCTTTGCATTTTGCAAACCGCGGCGTTTTATAAATGAATGAAAAATAAATTTTTGCGGATGGCGTAAATTTAATCTTTCTTTTGCAATTCCGCGGCGGCTTTTTGCGGCAAACCGCCGAAGCCGCCGTTGGACATTAAAAGGACGCAGTCGCCGGGGCGCATTTCTTTAAATAATAATTCCCCCGCGGCTTGCGGCGTTTGGCATACCGCCGCTTTTGCGCCCAATGCGGAAAGCGATTTTGCCAGCCACGGATAATCGCCCGCCGCAATCACCCGCGCCGCGGCGGACAACGAATCCGCCAGCGAATCGGCAAACACGCCCGCTTTCATTGTGTTGGAACGCGGCTCAAAAACGGCGACGATTCTTTTGTCCGGATGCGCTTCCGCCGCCGCTTCCAAAGTCCGTTTATACGCCGTTGGATGGTGCGCGAAATCGTCGTAAATTACAATCCCGCGCGCCGCGGCGATTTGTTGCATGCGGCGCAGCGGCGGGCGAAAATCGCGCAAGTATTCGCCCGTTTGCGAAACATCCGCGCCCGCATAATGCGCCGCCGCCGCCGCCGCCAAAATATTGCCGCGGTTTGCCGCGCCGGGCAACGGCGGCGCAAAAGCGCAAATTTCTTTTCCTGCACGCAATACTTTCATTTCGCCTTCGGCGTAACGCAAATCCCATTCGCCGCCCGCGCCAAAACGCGCCGCCGGAGTATACGCGCCCGCATCCAGCGCCGCTTGAATGTTTGCGTCCGCCGCCGGCGCGATGATTTGCCCGTTGGCGGGAACCGTCCGCAGCAAATAATGAAACTGCAAAATAATTTCTTGAATGTTGCGGTAGATGTCCGCGTGGTCAAATTCCAAATTGTTTAACAACAGCACGGAGGGGCGGTAGTGCATAAACTTCGGGCGCTTGTCAAAAAACGCAGAATCGTATTCGTCCGCTTCAATAACAAAAAACGGCGGCTTGCCCATGCGCGCCGAAACGCCGAAACTTTGCGGCGTCCCGCCCAATAAAAACCCCGGCGAAAAACCGGCGCGCTCCAGCATCCACGCCAGCAAAGACGCCGTCGTCGTTTTGCCGTGCGTGCCGGCAACGGCAATCACCGTCCGCCCGCGCAGGACATTTTCGCCCAGCCATTGCGCCGCGGAAATATACGGACGTTTTTCGCAAAGCACCGATTCCATCAGCGGACAGCCGCGCGAAATTGCGTTGCCGACAATATAACAATCCGCCGGACGCGATTGCGCGCATGCATCGTAGCCGGAAAACAACGGCGCGCCAAGCGCCCGCGCCGCATCGCCCATCGGCGGATAAAACGCTTGGTCGCTGCCGCTAATGTCGTATCCCAATTCCGCGGCAAGCCGCGCCGCGCCGCACATCAACGACCCGGCAATTCCCAAAAAATGCAAATGCGTCACCGCCGCCAAACAACCCCCGCGCCGCCGTCTTCCGTTTCAACGCCTTCCCGCGCCGCTTGCAATTCTTTTTCCATCGCGTCCAAATATGTTTCGTGCGCGGCGCGTTCGTTGTCGTCCGCGCGCTGCAACAACGCCGCCGCCGCTTCCACCGGCGCGGTTTGCGCGGCGCTTGGCATGCCCATCGGCATCTGTTCCAAACTCATCGCAAAATATACTTTCGCCAACAAACGCGCGTCCAAAAGCGCGTTGTGCGTTACCCGCTCCGAGGCGTCTATTTCGTAATAGCGGCATAAATTATCCAAACTATGATGGCGCAAACCGCTATTTTTGCGCTTGGACATTTCCATCGTGCATGTAATGTTTGGATTAATTTCGGCGACGGGCGACAGGTCGCAACGGGCGAATTCCGCGTCCAAAAAATCGCAGTCAAATTTGGCGTTGTGAATCAATATTTCGCCCTCGCGCAAAAAATCCCGCAACGCCGGGGCGATATCGCAAAACAGCGGCTTGTCGGCGAGAAACTCCGCGTTGATGCCGTGGATTTTTTCCGCGCCCGCGTCAATTTCGCGTTGCGGGTTGCAAAAAGAGTGAAACTCTTCCGGCTCCGCGCCGCGGCTGGAAAAAGCCAGCGCGACAATTTCAACAATCCGGTGTCCGAATTCCGGGCCCAACCCCGTCGTTTCGGTATCCAAAAATATTTTTCTCACGGCGTTTCCTCCTTGTTTGCAATATCGTCCGCGCCGCGGCATGCCAGCGCGTCCGCTAACATATTTCCCGCATTGTCGGCATGCCCTTTTACCCACCGCCATTCTACCATGTGCCGCGCCGTTGCCGCGGAAAGCCGCTCCCATAAATCCGCATTTTTGACCGGCTTGTATTTTTTTCCTTCTTTGCGCAGCAGTTTCCCGCCCGCTTCCCCGCCCGATTCTCCACCCGCTTCGGCGCAATTTTCCAATGCCGTTTTACTCGCCGCCGCCGCCGCATTTTTTTTCCATTGCGGCATCCACTCGGTAATCCCGTCTTTGAGATATTTGGAATCGGTGTATAAAACGACATTGCATTTTCGTTTTAAGGTTTCCAGCGCGATAATCGCCGCCGTCATTTCCATGCGGTTGTTTGTCGTTTGCGCTTCGCCGCCGCATAATTCTTTTTGCACACCGCCCCATTGCAAAACCGCGCCCCAGCCGCCCGGACCGGGATTGCCCTTGCACGCGCCGTCCGTATAAATCACAACCCGCATCAACGCCGCGCCTTTGCCGCCGGCCACGCCGGGAAAGGATAACGCAAACGCCGCACCAAACGCGCCCCCGGCGTCCGTTTTACCGCGCTGAGAAAATACACCCCGCCGCCCAGCGGCCACCAGCGGCGTCCGGCTTTTTCCAGCCATCCCAAACGGCGGCGCGCGCGGCGGCTTTCGTGCGGCGGCATAAAAACCGCAAACCGCCCTTCTGCCGCCGCCATATCCAAAAGCTTCAACCAATCTTTAACCCGCAACAACGAAAGCCACCGCCCGCGCCACGGCAAAGACGACAGCGGCGTCCCCAGCAAACTCCAAGGATTAAACCCGACAATCAACAACCGCCCCTGCGGACGCAACACCCGCGCCGCCTCGCGCAATACCGCATGCGGCGCGCGCGATGCTTCCAGCGCATGCGCGAGCAGGATAAAATCCACGCTTTCCGAAGCAAACGGCAGCGCCGTCCAATCCGCCGTAATGTCGCATTCGCCGTCCAAACCGACAATCGCGCTGTGGCGCACTGGCGCGCCCGAAAGCAGGCGGCGCGCCGAATGCCCCATTTGCAGCGCGTAATATCCGAAAGCGTCCGCCGCCATCGTCCGGCAATACCGCCGCTCCTGCGCCAGCACCTGCCGCCCGAAACCGGAAAAAAACCACTCTTGCGGCTTGCTTTC